>CAUUGW010000129.1:0-4462 GCA_963544785.1 uncultured Lachnospiraceae bacterium
GAAGCGAAGTATGAGGTTAGTGCGAGCTATACCTAAACACTTAACGAAAACGAGTTAAGAACAAATATCAGATGCAAATTTAAAAGCACAAGCTTGACGAAGTTTGAGTTTAGTATTTATGGTATAATACGAGTACTTAACGAAAGCAAACGAAGTGCAGCTTGAGCTTAGTATTTATTGGTAAAATGAAAAAACTATGAACATACAAGGATTAATTAAAACAACTCTATTAGATTACCCCGAGCACACAGCCTGCATAATATTTACCGGAGGCTGTAATTTTCGTTGCACATACTGCCATAACTTTGAGCTTTTGGAAAACGCTCTTCCACAGATAAGCTCGAATGAAATCATAGAATTTCTTAAAGATAGAAAAAAAGTTCTTGAGGGTGTTGTAATATCGGGTGGAGAGCCTTGCATAAATAAAGACTTGCCGGAATTTATAGAGAAAATAAAAAACATAGGATATAAGATAAAACTTGACACTAACGGAGCATATCCTATAATGTTAAAGGAACTGCTTGACAAAAATCTGCTTGATTACGTCGCAATGGATATTAAAGCACCGTTATGCAAAGAAAAATTAATGCCGATAATAAATGTAGATAATATTGATATGGAAAGCCTGAAAATGTCTGTTGAAATACTTAAAAACAGCAGTGTAGATTACGAATTCAGAACGACTGTAACTAAAGAACAGCTTTCAATAGATGACCTTTGCGAAATATCTCATATGATAAAAGGCTGTACACACTACATACAACCCTTTAAGCTCTCTGAAAATGTTCCGAATAAGACACTTAGTTCTTATACCAAAAAAGAATTAGATGAAATTTTAAAAACATTAAAAAACATAAACCCGAAAACATACATAAGAGGATAATAAAGCTATCAAGATAGTTATCTATAATTTGCCTATATTGAAAGCAAGCTTTCATATAGGCAAATTCAGCAAACTATCAATATGATTTGCTTATGTTGGATATATGAGAGCTTGCTCTCAATATAGACAATATAAGCTAATCATCAACAATATTCATATTTCTAAAGACAGGTTCAAATCTGCTTTATTCCGTCAACATAAACATGTTCTATATTCATATCCTCATCCAAAATATTAAAATCCGCACATTTGCCCACACTTATACTGCCTATTTTATCATCTAATCCTAACGATCTTGCGGGTACGATGCTCGCCATATTGACAGCCTCCGGTTTGTCGGCAAGCCCCCATTTGATGACATTCTTCACAGCCCTGTCCATTCTTAAAATAGAGCCTGCCAATGCTCCGCTCTTTAACCTTGCCGTCCCGTTTTCAACTTTCACGTCAAAATTTCCGAGCTTATACATACCGTCCTCTTTACCTCCTGCCATCATACAGTCCGTGATTAACATTGTCCGTCTCTTCCCCTTAGCCCTCATAACCACCTTTACAGCTGCGGGATGCACATGATGCCCGTCACAAATCACCTCACTGAACGTATCTTCGGTAGATAAAGCCGCTCCCACCATTCCGGGATTCCTATGGTGTAAAGGACTCATAGCGTTATATGTATGCACAAAAATATTCGCACCTAAATCTACGGCTCTTTTAGCCTGTTCATAAGTGGCATTACTGTGACCCAGTGCCACCTTAATCCCAAGCTTTCCGGCTCTTTTTATAAAATCCTCCGTATTTTCTCTCTCAGCTGCTATAGCTATCTTATTTACCAATCCGTTTGACACATCATACAGCTCTTTTAATGTGTCAAAATCAGGATCTGACATAAATCTCTCGTCTTGAGCCCCTTTAAAAACCTCAGAAAAAAACGGTCCCTCTAAAAAAATTCCGACTATTTTAGCACATTTGTCATTTTTATACTCAGGTAAAGAAACAGCATCTGCAACAATTTTACAGGCATCAATCAGTTTTTCTCTGCTGTCTGTCAGTGTAGTAGGCAAAAACGATGTAACTCCGGTGCTTAACAGTCCCTTCGCCACATTTATCACAGAATCGGTACTCCTGTCCATTATATCATATCCGCCGTATCCGTGAACATGGGTATCCACAAAGCCCGCCGCTATTATCTTATTCTCATAATCAATTATATTAATATCACTCTCAAAAGGCTCGGATATAATATCTTCTATAATGCCGTCATTTACTAATATATAGCCTTTAAAAATCTCATTTTCAAGAAAAATTTGATTTGATTTTAAATAATATCTGCTCATATCCCTTTTCTTCCAATCCTTATAATTCATAAATAAAGTTTAGCACTATTTTTTTGTTTTGGCAACATAAAAAGAACCGCCCCTATTCCCGGGACAGCCCTTTTTACATTTTTCTAATATATGCAAATTGAATATGTGATGCAAACTATGCATCAAGCGTTTCGATGACATCAAATTTATTAAGCAACTCTTTCAAAAGCCCCGCCTGTGCGGCAAGCTCCTCTGCAGATGCCGCAGATTCCTCGCTCGTAGCCGAATTGCTCTGAATTACACTTGAAATCTGATCCACAGCCACCGTTATCTGATTGATAGCTCCCGCCTGTTCATCGGAAGCCACATTGACTTCCGCTATTGTAGTACTTACTATCTGTACTCTTTCCGCCACTTCATTCAATGCACTCGCCGTATTATCCGCAAGTGTAGAGCCTTTTTCCACAGCCGACACCGTTTCCGCTATCAGATCTGCGGTATTCTTCGCAGCCTCGGCGGATTTTCCTGCAAGATTTCTTACCTCATCAGCAACAACGGCAAAGCCCTTGCCCGCCTCTCCGGCTCTTGCAGCCTCAACCGCCGCATTCAATGCCAATATATTTGTCTGGAAAGCTATATCGTCGATAGTTTTAATAATCTTTCCTATTTCACCCGCCTTGTTTGAAATATCATTCATTGCGGTAACCATCTCCGACATACTGTTATTGCTTACACCCAAGCTGTCCAAAGCCAAATCGGAATCCTGCTTCGCCTGATTGGCATTATGAGCGTTATCATTTATCTTCTTTGAAATTTCAGATATTGTAGCTGAAAGCTCCTCAATGGAAGCAGCCTGCTGTGTAGCACCCTGAGAAAGTATCTGTGCTCCGCTGCTAACCTGGTCCGCTCCGCTTTGCACCTGATCGGAGGATCTGTTGATCTCATTTACCAATGACGATACCCCGTTGATTACCTCTCTGGTTGACGTATAAATAGGCTTAAAGTCCCCTCTGTATATTTCGGTATCTATTCCGTCCAATATGTCAAAGTTACCGTTTCCCATTCTCTCAAGGTTATTCTGAACATCTGAAACAAATACTTTAAAAGCTTCACAAATCTGTGTGGTAAAATCTGCAAGAATACCTGTTTCATCCTTATTGCTTATCTTAGGAGTAGGTGATGTAATGTCACCTGTGAGTAATAATCTTATTCTGTCAACACATTTATTGATAGGATCTGATATTCCTTTTGAAATGAATAATCCGAGCAATGTGGCGATTACTAAAGAAATAACTGTAATAACACCTGCTATAATCATAAATATTAAAGCATTTCTGTCAAGATGTTGACTTTCAGCATATCCTTCAGTGGTCTTTTTCTCCCATAAAGCATTAAATTTATTATATACATTCATATAAAGAGGCTCCACCTCTTCAATGTACATTTTACTTGTCTTTTGCACTCTTGCAGGACTGTTATCGTTTTTCGCCATATCCATAAGCTCATATGCTTTCTCTTTCCATACGCCTATAGCTTCCTGTCCCTCTTTCAACATAGCTACTTCATCCGGAAAATCTGCGGTATCAGCCTGCAATTTAGGCATTAAATTATCATGAAACTCCTTTGCAATAGAGTCATAATGCTCACGTGCCTTGGCTATTATTTCAGGATCGTTATAATTGGCTATCTTTGACACATCCTGCTGAACGGAACGAATGGATAACACGGCTCGTCCTATGTACTGCTGTGCAAATCCGTAATGTTCCAATGCATAAGAATATTTCTTATTGGTGACATTTAACATAATTGCCGAAATTATTCCTGATGCACTGGCAATAATTGCCACCAAAATAAAGGCAATCATCAACCTCTTTCCAATTTTCATATTTTTAAGCATAAATAAAAGTCCTCCTTAAAGTAAATATTAAAATTTTGTGACTATTTTATAATATAATCTTCATTTCGCAAATTGTCAATATTAAATGAAAAATAAAAAGCTTAATTATAATTAATTATCACTTTTTATAAAAAAAACCGCACCCTTATAATAAAGGTACGGTATAAAATACAGGGGATGAGAGAATCGAACTCCCACTAAGAGTTTTGGAGACTCCTGTCATACCACTTGACCAATCCCCTATGAATAAAATATAACAAAAATTCCTCCAATAAGGAGAAATCATATTGTATCACTTTAATTATTAACTTTTTAATAATAAACCCAAAAACTCCATATACACAAATATCAATCTAAATCTAAAAGCAATCATTCTGGTCA
>CAUUGW010000130.1:0-4462 GCA_963544785.1 uncultured Lachnospiraceae bacterium
GAATTAGGAGAGGCTCTAATTAAGTATATCATAAATTATGTGATGGAAAACGGCAGGTCTGAGCTTGAGTTTTTCAATCAGTTTGTGGATAAGGAGCTTATAGAGAGATTAACTCATGTGGTAAATTCCGATTTTGCAAGGGTGACCTATACCGATGCCGTGAAACAGTTGGAGAAACATAACGATATATTTGAATATAAGGTGAGTTGGGGCTGTGATTTGCAGACGGAGCACGAAAGATATTTAACTGAAAAGATATACAAAAAACCGGTATTTGTAACCGATTATCCAAAGGACATAAAGGCATTTTATATGAAGCTTAATGAGGATAAAAAGACGGTTGCAGCTATGGACTGCCTTGTGCCCGGAATCGGAGAGATAATCGGGGGCAGCCAAAGAGAAGAGGACTATGACAAGCTCTTAGCAAGAATAAATGAGATGAAATTAGACATAGAAGAGTACGGTTTCTATATGGATCTTAGAAAATACGGCACAACAACACATTCAGGCTTCGGACTGGGATTTGAAAGAATGGTTATGTACCTTACCGGAATAAGCAACATAAGAGATGTATTGCCTTTCCCGAGGACGGTAGGAAATTGCAGCCTGTAAAGCAGGGCGGCTTTAAGCTGCGTAATATGATATTATGATAAGTATAGGAGGAATAAAATATGAGGATAACCGATACTAAAAAAGCTCCGGCTGCCATAGGACCTTATTCACAGGCGGTATCGACAGGAAATTTATTATTCACATCAGGTCAGATAGCCTTGGATCCGCAAACAGGAGAGATGGTAGGAGATGACATAGTTTCACAAACAGGACAGCTGATAAAAAATTTAAGTGCGATACTTGATGCCAATAATGCGGGCTTTGAAAATGTTGTCAAGACCACATGTTTTTTGAAAAATATGGAAGACTTTGCAAAATTTAATGAGGTTTATGCCGAATATTTTGTAAATAAGCCCGCAAGATCCTGCGTTGCGGTAAAGAGCCTGCCTAAGGACGCACTTGTAGAGGTTGAAATGATAGTAGAGCTGTCATAGGTTTGTTTTGAAAATATATTATCATTATATAGATTTTGATAAGGATTATCCTATCTATGATTTCCTTTTAGATGACAGGAATAATATCAACAGGATAATTAATAAAGAGGCAAGATATAGAAAAATAGCGGGATATCGTCTTTTTTATGATGTTTTGGGTGCTTATAGAGAAGATTTAAGAGTATCCAAGTACGGAAAGCCCTATTTAAATAAAAAAAATATCTATTTTAATATATCACATTCTTTTAATATCGCCGCAATCGCCGTATCCAAGCGGAATTTAGGTTTGGATATAGAAAAAATAAGACCCTATGACATAAGACTCGTTGACAAGGTTATCTGTGAAAACGGCAGGAATCAGCTGCTTAAAAGCCCCGATGACAGATCCTTATTCTACAAATATTGGACAGCCAAGGAGAGTATCATCAAGTATGACGGCAAGGGCTTAAGCATAGATCTGCGTAGCATAGATGTAAAAAAAATTCTGGATTTTCAGGAAAAAAATATGAAGAAATTTGATGTGGAAATAAGCGATGTTCCTATGTTGCAGCACTTTAATATAGGTGAGTATGTGGGCTGTGTATACTCAAAGGACATAAAAATGGAGCTGATAGAAATTCCTTAAAATTCTAATTTTATTAAATAAAAAAAGGTTATGCCGGATTTTTCGGTATAACCTTTTTATTATTTTAATTATTAATAGTTTTCCGATCTTACCTCGAAATAGCTCTGCGGATGCTTGCACACCGGACAAATATCGGGGGCGGTAGTTCCCGTAACCAAATGTCCGCAGTTGCGGCACTCCCACATTGTAATACCGGCTTTTTTGAACACTTCCATAGCCTTAACATTCTGTAATAATTTTTTGTATCTTTCTTCGTGTGCCTTTTCTATTGCTCCCACTCCTCTAAACTGCTCGGCAAGGTCGTGGAATCCCTCTTCGTCAGCCTCTTTAGCCATTCTGTCATACATATCGGTCCACTCGTAGTTTTCGCCCTCTGCGGCAGCTGCAAGGTTCTCCTCGGTAGTTCCGATTCCGCCCAAGGCTCTAAACCAGAGCTTTGCATGTTCCATCTCATTTTCAGCAGTCTTTAGGAACAATGCCGCTATTTGCTCATAGCCCGCTTTTTTTGCAACGGATGCGAAATATGTGTACTTATTTCTTGCCTGAGATTCACCTGCAAAGGCATCTTTTAGATTCTGTTCCGTCTTTGTACCCGCGTACTTATTTGTACTTGTCTTTATCTCCTCAAAGGTCTTGAGTTTTTTGCATTGCGGACAGCTGCTTGGAGCAGTATCGCCCTCGTGAATGTATCCGCAAACCTTACATTTAAATTTTGCCATATTAAATATCCTCCTTTTCAAATCTTATCCTTAATATAACTTTTCATAGCTTCCTTATCATAATAGTATATAATTATGTATAAATATAGCAAAAAAATATATTATTATAAAAGAATCGTATTTTAATATAGAAAAATTGAAAATTTTTAGAACGCAGAAGGCTACAATACAATAAGTATTGAATATTTATATAATGTCAGTGTTTTTTATATGTCAAAATATAGTATTACAAAATATTGACAGGAAAAAATTTTTATGTTAATATACCATCGGTATATACCAATGGTATATTAAATGGAGGGAATATCTATGAGTATATCGGAAACACAGAGAAAAATATTGGAAGTAGGGAAAAAAGAATTTTTAGCAAAGGGATTTAAGGACGCATCTCTTAGAAAAATCGTAGCGGAGGCGGGCTTTACAAAGGGAGCATTTTACGGCTATTATCCCGATAAAGCCGCATTATTTGAAGCACTGGTTTCAGAGGCGGCGGACGGACTTGTTACTATGTTTAAGGCTGCTCAGGACGCACATTTTGATTTGATTCCCGCAGGCGATACCGCCAAAAGCAGAGAGCTTTCAACGGAATACTTAAGATATTTCATAAACTATGTTTATGATAATTTTGATGAGTTTAAACTTGTAATTTGCTGTGCGGAGGGGACAAAGTACGCAAACTATATCCATGAATTGGTGGTGCTTGAGGAAGAGCGGACAGAGAAATATTATGAGCTTTTACGGCAACAAAATAAAATCAAAGGAAATATAAGCCATGAGCTTCATCATATGATTACAAGTGCATATTTTACGGCGGTGTTTGAAACGGTAGTGCATGATATGACAAGAGAAAAGGCTTTGGGATATATTGAGGAACTTGCAGCTTTCTTTAATTCAGGTTGGGAAGGGATTTTAAAAATTATGTAAGCCTTAATTTGGGATTGAGTTAGCCTTTGCTAACAACATACAAAGGAGAATAATTATGACAAACAAAGATAACAATTCATTGCAGACAAAGGACTATATTTCAATAGGAATATTTTCACTCATATATTTTGCAGTTGCTTTTGTAATCGGCGGCATTGCACAGATGACACCCGTTACTTTTCCTTTTATGCCTATGATTGTAGCATTATTTGCAGGAAGCATTTTTATGCTGTATACTGCAAAAATTTCTAAAAGAGGGGCTGTTTTAATCTTAGGTATATTAGCCGGAATTTTGCTTTTTATCACCGGAATGTTCTGGATGATGTCGGCATTCTTTGTATTATTCGGCTTTATTGCGGACTTTATTATAGCTTCGGGAAATTTTAAGTCATTTAAAAGAAATCTGGCATCATACTGTATTTTTGCACTCGCTCCTATGGGAGCATATATTCCTATGGCGGTTATGCCGGTTCAATTTGATAAATTTATGCGAAAAAAGGGCGATTTTTCTTCTTTTGAAAAAGTAATTCACTTAATTGGAGTCAACAGGTGGGCAATTCCTGCAATGATTTTGGGAACACTTATTTGTGCAATAATAGGAGGTTTAATCGGAAAGGGATTGCTTAAAAAACACTTTGAAAAAGCGGGGATTGTATAAATGTTTTTAGATCCGAGGACAAAACTGCTGATTCTTGCAATTACAAGCATTTCAGTTTTTTTGAATGAGAGTATTTTAATAGAATGTATTTTTGTGCTTATCCCTTTTTTACTATTTTTGTGGGCAAAGCTGTTTAAGCCCGCATTTAAAAATATGGCGGTATTCATCATTTTAATGGCGATACAACTGGCAGTAGTTCCAAAGCTTCCGGTAACGGCAGGAGGCATAGTATTTATGTTTGCCGTGTATATTCGCAAGCTGATTCCCTGCCTTATGCTTGGCTTGCTTATGATTCGTACAACGAGAGTAAGCACCTTTTTGGCGGCAATCAGCCGTCTGCATTTGCCGAAAGGATTCACGATTGCATTATCCGTTGCATTAAGGTATTTTCCGACAATGGCGGAGGAATGGGGCTTTATTAAGGACGCTATGTCGCTTAGGGGGGTCTCTGTTTCTTTAGCAGGATTATTGACTCACCCCATAAAGACTA
>CAUUGW010000131.1:0-4430 GCA_963544785.1 uncultured Lachnospiraceae bacterium
CATTAAGACGTGAGGCTTATTCTTTATTAAAGCGAGAAATAATTAAGGTAAGGGGCTTTAATCATAACAGAAAGTCACTTGCTTGCACTGATCATAATATTCCTGAAAATGTGGCGACAAAACATATAAAATCCGATATCATTTCTGATGATTTTAATATATCGGTCTACATTCAGAACCTGAATCTGCTCAAGTCTGTACTTGAAAAGCCCTTTGTAAACAGGGTGTATGTGGAAGCTGATGAGCTGATAAGCCTTAGCGATGATGAAATAATCACATTATCAGATAGGGTTCATAAAAAAGGAATGGAGTTTTATTTAGCCGTTCCTCACATACTTGAAGAGGGATTTGATTTAAATAGTTTAACACGATTTGATTATCTGACAGACGGATATCTTGTGAGGAATTTGCAGGCATTGGCATTGTTTGGCGGGGAGAAAAAGCCCGTGGTCACAGACTATTTATTATACGGCTTAAACAGAGCTTCCGTTAATTATTTAAAAGCTCTCGGAGCTGATATGCAGACAATATCAATGGAACTTAATTACGGGCAGATATTAAATCTTGTAAAAGACGAGGGCATGCACGGCTTTGAAATGGTGATTTACGGTGATGTGGTTGCTATGGTGAGCAAACAGTGCGTTAAGAGAACGCATAATAAGTGCAACAGGATCAGTGAAATTGTCTATTTAAATGACAGAAAGGGCTATAGATTTGCGGTGAAGAGTAATTGTACGGGCTGCTATAATGTGATTTATAATTCAAAAAAGATTTTTTTAGCCGACTTATATGAAAAAATTTCAAAGACTCGTATTCGTAATTTCAGGGTGGATTTTCTTGATGAAAATATAGATAATGTAAAAATGATTTTGGATAATGTTTGGCTTTGTTTAGGCAATAAATCCGATAGGAAATTTTTAAATGACTACAGCAGAGGGCATTTTAACAGAGGTATAATTTGATAAGAAAAATTTCAAGGGGCTGTAGCACTGATAAGTGACAGCCCCTTATAATATATAACAATTTCATTCAAAAAATCTTATAAAGAATTTAACACTATACTCACCATCTTTAATATTTGCTTCTTTAGGAAATGCAGCATAAGGAATTTTAAGTTCAAATAAATTCATGGCAACTTTTTTATCATAATTATTTTTGGGAGCTGCACCGACTCCTATATCGAATGTTGTTTCAAAGCTTCCATCTTTACGTACCAAATCCGTTTTATTATTTTTTTTTACCGTTACCTCTAATTTTATTTTGCTAAGCTTCTGCACGGAAATGTCCAAATCTTTGTAACCTTGAAGCTTTCCCTGTTTGTCTACTTTATCTTTCATCTCTGTTATCAAAAATTTCTTTCCGGAAGCATTTAATAATTCCTCTGTTTCAATCATATAATTAAGTAGAGAATAAAGTCTTTTATTTAAGTTTTCATTTATTTCTTTATCAGATTTAAATTTTTCTTTTAAAGTTATTGAATATTCATAGGTTCTATTAACTTCATCTTTTGCAGTGTTTTTCTTTGTAGCGGCAAAAGAATTACTGCAAAAACACAACAACACACATAACACTCCTAAAAAAATCTTGCCAATTTTATATCTTTGCGGATTTGTAGAATACATATTAATTACTCCTTTCTATCTTACTGTTAACGGTTAATTATATTGATTGTATTCTAACATACAGTATATAAAATTTCAACATTCGGCTTGTATTTTAAATCTGTTTTAACAGCAAGAAACTTGTATTTTTATAGGTTTTTTGTTATACTGAGTATGGATTTGAATGTTTTGTCATTTGGGAGAATTAACAGAATGGATTATAAACTCATTGCTTTAGATATGGACGGGACCTTGCTGAACAGTAAAAAAGAAATATCAGATAGAAATATTAAGGCGATAGGGGCGGCACAGGAAAAAGGAGTAATTGTTGTGATCGCTACCGGAAGAGCGGTTCAGGGAATCGAAAAATATAATTCGGTTTTAAAATTAAAAAATCCTGTAATTGCGTACAATGGAGCAGTCATTTTTGATTTAGGAACGAATAAAACAATCTTTGAAAAATCTCTTGAATTAAGGGATGCAAAGAAAATCATAGAAAAAGGACGAGATTATAATACCACCATGTGTATTTGGTCAAAAAATCAATTATATGTAAACGAATTAAATGACAGGGTTAAGGATTATAAAAAGTTATCGGGAATTGAACCCATACTTATGCAGAATGAAGATATTCTCTGTTCACAGGGAATTACAAAAATATTATGGTACGATACGGTAGAGAGGATTGAAGGGTTTTATACCGGATTTAGGGAAGATTCATTTGAAAAAGTCGGTTATTGCAAATCTATGCCGTATTTTTTGGAGTTTTTTAATAAAGAGGTTTCCAAAGCCGTCGCCGTAGCAAAGATTGCGGAAATCTACGGAATAAGCCCATATGAGATTATAGCTGTAGGAGATGGTGAAAATGATGTGGCTATGATAGAGTATGCAGGACTTGGAGCAGCCGTTACAAATGCAGACAATATGCTTAAAGCAAAGGCGAAAATCATCACAAAATCAAATGATGATGACGGCGTTGCGGAGGTTATAGAGCAATATATTTTATGAATGGCACTGAGAAAATAATGTTAAAAATTTTTATTTTATTAAGTGAAGACAATGCTGTAGTTTGTAGGAGCGATTATTTTTTATTTTAATTAGGAGAGAAAATACATGAAAAAGAGTGATATCGGTGTTATAGGCTTATCCGTTATGGGTAGAAATTTAGCTTTAAATATAGCGGATCATAATTACATGGTTTCAATTTACAATCGTACTTCAACTGTTACCGATGAGGTGATTAAGAACACCCCGCATAAAAATTTTACGCCAAGTTATAATTTGGAAGATTTTGTCGGAAGCATTGAAAAACCGAGGAAAATGATTCTGATGGTTAAGGCGGGAGCGGCTGTGGACAGTCTGATAGAGCAGCTTGTTCCGCTACTTGATAAAGAAGATATTATCATAGACGGCGGAAATTCTTTTTTCAAAGACACCCAAAGAAGATATGAGTTTTTAAAAGAAAAATCCATTCATTTCTTCGGGATAGGGATATCCGGAGGGGAGGAGGGTGCAAGAACAGGTCCTGCTATTATGCCGGGAGGAAATGAGAAGGTTTACAGAAGCCGTATTCAGAAAATATTGGAGGATATCTCCGCCAAGGCAAACGGGAATCCCTGTTGCGACTATACCTCTACCGGCGGAGCAGGTCACTATGTCAAAATGGTGCATAACGGAATTGAATATGCGGATATGCAGCTGATATCCGAAATATATATGATATTAAAGCACTTGGGCGGTTTTTCAAATGATGAGCTGCACAACATATTTGCTGAATGGAATAAAAGAGAATTGGAGTCTTATCTGATTCAAATAACATCAAATATCTTTAAAGTAAAAGAAGATAACGGGGCTTATCTGCTTGACAGCATAATGGATAAGGCGGGGCAAAAAGGTACCGGAAAATGGATGTCTTTGCAGGCTGTTGATTTGGGAGTAAACACCTCCGTTATAACCGCCGCTTTAAATAGCAGATATATGTCTAATTTAAAACAGGAAAGAATAGAGGCACAAGCTTTGTTTCACAGGGAAAAACATCATATCGTTGAAGACAGGAAGAGATTAAGAGATATTGCCGAAAAGAGCCTGTTCTTAAGCAAGATTGTATCCTATTCACAGGGCTTTCATCTGCTTAAAATGGCGGAAGAGGAGTATCATTGGAACTTTAATTATGCAAACATTGCAAGGATTTTTAGGGGCGGTTGTATTATTCAGGCAAAATTTTTGGATAATATCAGTGAAGCCTATACAAAAAATCCGGAGCTTAAAAATCTGATGTTCGATGATTTCTTCACAGATATTATAAATGAGAATCAAGCAGCTTTAAGGGAACTGGTGATTTCGGCAGTCACAAATTCCATTCCCGCAACCGCCTTAGGCAATGCTCTGTTCTATTTAGATGAATACTCCACTGCAAACGGCGGGACAAATCTTATTCAGGCTCAAAGAGATTATTTCGGTGCACACACATTTGAAAGAATAGATAAAGATGGAAGCTTCCATTATGACTGGGTGAATAACAATGAGTAATAAAGCGATTGTCATCTTCGGCGGAACCGGAGATCTTACATATAGAAAGCTTATGCCGGCTCTCTACAATTTGGAGAGTTTAGGCAAATTGGAAGATAATTTTTATATTATCTCGGTAGGAAGAAGAACTTACACGACTGAAACCTATTCTGAGATTATCAAGGATTGGATAGAGAATTATGCAAGAACCGGATTCAATATAGAGATTTTTGAAAAATTAAGAAAAAGATTGTCTTATTTCAGAATGGATATAGCAAATGAATTAGATTATATCAGATTAGGAGAATATAATGAATCCTT
>CAUUGW010000132.1:0-4408 GCA_963544785.1 uncultured Lachnospiraceae bacterium
CTCCTCATCTGCATCATCTACGATATACGATATTTTAAAAGGTTCGGTTTTAATTCCGAGATTACTGTTTACATCAGTACTTATTATCGGGTCTTCGTTATTTATGACCGTTTTAGTTTCACCCGTGACATAACCCGAGCCGGCTCCATGACGGTCATATGCGGCTACCCTGTAGCCCACAGTGTTCCAACCCTTTACAATATTATCCGTGAATTCTTTAGCGGCGCCATTGTAAATCCTGCTCCAACTATTATTGTCAATCTGTCTGTCAAGCCCATACCCTACGCTTTCACCATCAGGATCGGTCGCCACACCCCAACTTATTGTTGCAGGCTTCCCCGACCTTATCTTATCAGGTATTACAATACCGTCAGGCTTACTTGGGGGCTGATTCCATTTCATCGTATATATTCCGTTGGAATCAGGCTTGTCAAATATTTCAATTTTTTCAGTAACATTGCAAACCGGACGAATACCTTGAGGAGTGCATGCAGCACTGTATTTTATCCCTGTATTATAAGAATACTGATAGTAACAAACATATCTATCTATTTGACTATAAGATGATCTGCTCAAATAACCATTGCTACCATAATTTATACCTTTACTTTGAGCCCAATCAATAAATGCTTTTGATACTGTTGTTTCTTTAAAATTTCTATTAATCTTAAATATTTGTAATTGCTCATCGTTATCACATTGATACTTATAACGGTCATCAAAATTATAATTATTATGAAGGTGATCACCTCCGCCATACTTCCAATAATAATCGTTAATTTCTACTTCTGAGGGTAGAAATACATAAGCATTCATTGTTATTAGCGGTTTTGCAGAAATATTAGAATATGTTTCAAAATCAATCGTAGTTAGACTTGTATATAACAATGAACTATAAAGTCTTGATGAAAGATTGGTTAAAAAACCCGACTCATCAGTATAAAAATGTATTTTTTCCCAACTTTGAAAATTTTCCGAACTTGGAGGCATATCAGCGGAATGCGTTTTATAGTACCAGTTATAATTCCCGGAATTAAGCCAACTGTTAATGTTAGAGACACGGTACACTCCATTTCCTCTATTTGCTGCACCAATACCGGATGAAGCACTCTTTTTTTCAGGCGCATCAAAACACTTCAAACAAAGAACTTTGTCACTAATAAGAGTAACAGAATTATTATGATACCCCTTATGGTTTTTATCCGCAACAAGCCACACAATAGGTTCACCGAAATACTTTGTATCATTATCGACAACCCTCGTACCTATCGGCAAATCCTTTAACAACATAACACCACCCCCTTAACATTCTATCCTTTGTTTTGCCTTGTTGAAATTACCCTTTTTAACTATTACCCCGTTCAAATCATCAAATCTTATCAAAAACGGATTCTTCGTTATATCATTAAAAATCGCATCATTAAGCCTGTCAATCTTTGACTTCAACCTTTCAAGCTCCAACAATACATCATCTGTTGCAGTCAGCTTTTCCCATTTTCCCTCATTAAACACCTGCAAAGACTTATTTATTGAACGAAGCCCGTGTACTCCGTTTTCATTAGTAACAAGACTGTTTATGTGTTCGTTGCTTAACTTTAACGCCTCATCAATGATATTAGTATTGTGGTTTATATCATCAATATCAATAAAATCCTCCTGCTCCGGCATTTTTAATTTCAGATTTTCTGTAAACTTCATTATAAAACCTCATCTTTCATCTGTTTCCAAGTTCTTGAACTCTCCCATTTCATTTTTCTGTCCTTAGGCATCTTCCATATATTGTATAAAATACTTAAATCTATGGCTATATTGGCAGGTAATACTCTGTGTAAAAGTCCTTTTATATCTTTAAATCTGTCTTTAATTTCAAGCTTTATACGTATAGATAACGTCAAATCCTTAAGCTGTATGAATAAATTATCAGAACCGCATAAATTATCAAGCATTTCTAAAAGTCTAAAATATGTATACGGTATATATTCGTTATATTTAGCCAATACTCTAAATTGCCGTATCGTCAAATCATCAGTTCCTTTAGAGTTTATGTTTAGCATTTTTTCATATCTGCCTATGCCGTAATTATCAGTAGTAGTTATAAATTGATTGTTAAGTAATTGATTAACGCCAACTATTAATTTCTCTACCTCACCCTGCTGTGCCTTTAACAGCAATATAAAGTCCTTATTACCTCGTAAAATCGGTGGCAAATAATCTATCAACTCTCTATCCATGATACAATCCCTCTTTTAGGTATCTCGTTATCGGATAAAATCAAATTAGCATTTTTTCCATTTAATAGGGTATCTGATATATCTATAACCCCGTTTACACTTAAAATTCGAGTTTCTATTTGACTTACCCTAACAACTATTTTGTCCTCACTGTCCCATTGTTTGGCAAGCTCAATAAAATAATTATCTATCGCCTTTTCAATAGAGGGCTTACAGACATCAAAGTCATACCCCTCCTGAAATGTGATTTTTGACTTTATATTTATAATCTTGTTTGCAACCCCCTCAACCGTTACCTTATGTCCTATAGGAGCTATGCCGTAACCGTCACCTGAGTGTTCATAAGGGTCTATTTTCCCCTTTATTATTTTCAAAAAATCATCTGTAGGTGCCGTATAGTCGCTGCTTATAATGATTAACTTTACAGTCCCCGCACCTGCCCATGTGGGTATTACCTTTAACGCTCCGACACCCTGCATTTGACCTACCTTTTCTTTATAATCGGCTATGTTACCGCCAAATGCCTGACTCTTAAAACTCTCAAAATACCTTTTTCTAAAATCCTCAGTGTCCTCCTCATCCTCTCCCAAAACTAAGATATCAACAAGCTTTGCACTTTCAAGCCCGTCAATGTAATCAATGGGGATTAAATCTCCGAACTTAGTATTACCTACCTTGCCATAAGTCTCGCACTCCAATATATAAATGCCATCCGTTATCTTATCTATAACCCTATAATTTAAGTCATCAAGACTGAATCTGCTTCCTATGTTTATCTCAATAGATTCGGGTGTAAAAACACCTCTTAATGCCGTGGGCTTTGCCACATACGGTGACAATCCACGCTCCTTTGCTCTTCTTATGAGATATTCACGTCTTGCAGTATCCGCAAAGGTTTCACTTAATATATTATCAAGTTCTATGTACATAAGCTGTAATTCCGCCGCACAGGGTGCTAATGCATCATATATTATAGACCCCTCTCTTTTATCCACATTTTGAGGTACTTTATCCAACATTCTGTCAAGTAACGTTTCAAAAGTCATATGCTCATACATTAAAAATTCACCTCCTTTTCGCTCTCAAAATCTCCGAAAATAGAATTGACTGTAAATTTTACGTTTAAAATGTTCTTTTTCCTAACCTCAAACACAAAGTCATTTACATCTATTATTCTTTCATCTTGCTCTAATGCCTCTTTTATTACCCTTTTAAGCTCACTTTTCACAAAGTCTATGGGCTCTCCGAACAAATCATAAAGCTCGACCCCATAGTCCCAGCTGTATATAATATATTCAAACCTCTCCGTGTTCAAAATCAGATAAACGGCTTGTTTTATAGCTTCAATCCCATCTATATAGCCCGTTATCCTGTCACCGCATATAGCATAGGTGTTACTCGTTTCTATTTCCTCTTCAAAATCACTGTCAAAATCATCAATATCATTTATAGGCAACATCACTTCACCAATCTATCCAAAATCAAATATTGTTTACCTCCCTGCATTTTTATTAAAATAACCTCATCACCTCTTTTTAACGCATTATGCACCTTAAATTCTTTTTTGCCCTTGTAATCATGATTATGACTTTCATATGCAGAATCTCCGGCTCCTCCGCCCTTGTTTTCGGTCTTATGATCAACCGTCATTTTAATCTTAAAATCCGTTAAGGATAAAGGCACAATAAGCTCGTTTTTGGTTAACACAAGTCTTTTTTCTATTTCCACCTTTAACGGCTTATCACTTAAAACCTTGCCAAATAATAGATTCATAGGCTCACTATTCATTACCGCTTGTGTTGCCGCCGTCTTTATGCTGTTTAATAAGTCAGTTGCATCATGCAATAAAATCACCACCTATCAATTCCAAATCCACCAAGTGCTCACCGTCTTTAAAAGCGTGCTTGCACTTTTCAATAATCATATAATTAGACACTTTCATATCGCCTAAATCAAGCACAACGGGTAAAATATTTCCTGCTCTCACCCCTGCATCCAAAAAAGCACCTTTCACCTGTAGACGCCTTGTTTTGCGATTATAAAGATTCAGCAAAGTTTCAGCCTTTATTCTTGCATTTTCACCATGTTTAAATTTATCGGTATATTGTAAAACGCCCCATTTGCCGACACTTGCCGCATTATGCACCTCAACTGTCGGTCTGCCCGATTTTTTATTA
>CAUUGW010000133.1:0-4385 GCA_963544785.1 uncultured Lachnospiraceae bacterium
GACAGAGTAATGCTTGCGCAAAAACTGTTACAGGTGGCATACAGCGATCTCGGCAACAATTCTTTAAGAGTGGCAATGACAACAGGCGAGGCTATAAACAATAAAAATATTGATGAAATCTTTAATAAAATTGAGGCGGGATTTTTGATAATTGACCAAGCCTCTGAAACATCCGTGCTTAAGATAGAAGATATATGCTTTAATCTTAAAATGAAGCCGAAAGTCGGAATCGTAATCTGTGATAATGAAAAAAACCTCAAGTCTTTATTGGAAATTAATGAAGTCCTTGAAAAATTTATAGATGTGCGTATACATTTACCGGTGCTTACAAATAAAGAGCTTGCCGTCTTCGCAGAAGAATATGCTGCGGAAAAAGGCTATATTATAGCTGCCGCCGCAAAACAATCCATATATGACACAATAGCTCAGCTGCAAAAGGGTGAAACCGTCGTGACCGTATCGGATATCAGAATACTTGTAGATAAAGCAATAAGGAAAAAGACCTCTAAAGTCCTGAACCTCTTTACAAAAAACCGCTCAGGCGTTAATGTACTTGAGGAAAATGATTTTATATAAAGATAAATTAATAATAATCGGGCTGTAGCACGAGATATGCTCTTAGTGCTGCAGCCCCTTTTAATAACATTTACAAAACTATATTGCCGGCATTAAGAGAATAAATAATACAATTTTTTACTCTCATATTATAAGCCTCTCCTAAAGCACGTGAGTAAAGTCCCAACTGATGAGAATAATTAAGCCTGTAATAATCGGGGTCGGTAGCCCTGTCACTCTTATAGTCAATTATTACTATCTCCCCATCTTCAATAAAATACGCATCTATTATACCCTCTATGATTATCGGCTGATCCGCTCCGTCTTCAAAAATATCCTTTGACTGAATCTCATAAAGAAATCTTTTTTCCCTAAACAATAATGATTTTTTATCTGCATTTTTCATTCTCGAATATAGAGAGCCTGTTGTAAAACCAAGCAATTTTTCTGTGTCTATTTGTTTTATATCCTCATTTTTTATTATGCCTTTTACACATATCTCATTTAAAAATTTTTCCATATCATCTGCGGTTTCATATTCCCTGCCGAAATCTAAAATCTCGAAAATCTTATGATAAAGAGTTCCGACAGATGCCCCTTTATTCCTGTCAACAGTGAAATCTATCTTTTTTACGGAAGAATAATTATTATCTTTCTTTTTTAAAGAGCTGTATTCTGTAACCGACAATTTAAATGGCTTCATCAAATCCTTATTATTATATACGAATTCACGATTTTTTCTGACAACGGCTTCAGCCTTATCATTTAAATCATTATATAATTGCCTATGATCTTCTATAACCCTGTCAAATAAAATCTCGTCTTTAATCGGTGCCGCCAAAATAAACCGCACCCCTGACACCTCAGTTTCATAGTCGGTATTTTTATCATAATCATCAAGCCACGAATCAATTACAACCTTTGACTTCCTGTTCCTGTTAAAAAACTCCCTGTCGGATAAATAAAGACAATTAACTAAAAAACTTAAATTATCCCTGCAAATAATCGGCAAAATATAATCACAAAGAGAGTTTTTGCTTGACGATCCCGCCTTTAATATGTCTTTATCCATACTGCAAATACATTTTTGCAAATTGCCTGATAAGTCCCCGTCAAAGACCAAAATCAGATTGTTTTCAGCTCTGGTTAATGCCACATAAAGCAGCCTTATCTCCTCTTCCATCTCCTGATATTTGTTCTCGGCATTTATCAGATCAAGTAAAAGCGAGCGCATCTTTACTCTTTTTTCCAAATCAATTAAAGGAAGCCCGAGTCCCATCTTACTGTTTAATGCGGGACTTGTTTCTTTTATATTAAACCTCGATGTCAAATTTGCAAAAAATACAACCTTAAATTCAAGACCCTTTGATGCGTGAATTGTCATTAATTTTATGCTGTCGGCGTTTTCTCCTATTTTGCCCTTTCGTTCAATAAAAAGATCGTTTTCCTCTATCTTTTCTATGTAATGCAAAAAACCGGATAGGCTCGCATTATCTCTTGAATACTGAAAGACGAAAATAAGAAATTGTTTCAAATCCTCAAGCCTTTTTTCACTGTCGGGTAAGGATCCGGCATATTCTCTTATTTTAAGCTCATCAACCGCAAAATTTACAAATCCGTATAAAGGCAAATAATGGGCATAGGCTCTTAAGCTGTCGATTTTATCAAAAAACTCCTTTATCTTCTCCGCCAAGGCTTCATCATAATATTTAGAATCCGTAAAACTGCCGTAATCCCTGACCGCATCATTAAAGTCCTTACCGCCCGCAAGCCTTATCTGTACCAATTCCTGTGCGGTAAACCTGCCGATATTTGACAGCATGGACGAGCACAGGGGTAAATCCTGCATAGAATTGTCAATTATCCTTAAATAATCGACCAAGGTTCTGACCGTCGTGTTTGATAAAAAAGCAGTATTCGTCTTTATATCATAGGGAATATTAAATTCCTCAAAGGCTCTTATATAATCATATAGCTTTCCGCTAAGTGACCTTAATAAGACAGCAATGTCACTGTATCTACACCCGTTTTCATAAAGCTCCTTTATTTTTAGGCAGATTTGCCTTGCGGCATGGCTGTGTTTTGAAATATTATTTTGCGGCAAATAACTGTAGCCCTCAGCCAAAAACAAACAACAAACCGCAGCTTCACTCTTCGTACAATTACTTTTTCCGCTCACCAACCTTTGTTTTTCATTATAATGAATACTGTAATTCTCCCCGTCCATTATCCGCTCGCAAATATCATTAGTAAAATCCAATATTTTGCTGTCCGATCTGAAATTTTTGGATAAATAAATTACAGTCCCGTTTTTACCTGAATTATAATCATCAAGCCTGCTCGAAAAAAGCTCACACCTTGCCTGTCTGAACCCATAAATACTTTGTTTCAAATCCCCTACCAGAAACAAATTACCGCCGCTTGAAATACTGTTTATAAGCTCTTCCTGAACAAAGTTGGAATCCTGATATTCATCTACTAAAATATATTTAAACAACCTCTGATAGCTTTTTGCCACATCACTCGGCGTAGATGTCTTATTCTTCCTGTCTATCAAAATATCAAGTGCAAAATGCTCCAAATCGGAAAAACTTATCTGCCCTCTTTCAAGCTTTTTTAATAATAATCTTTTTCTGAACGTTCTGACTTCGGTTATCAGAGCCTTTGCAACATCTCTTAAACTGTCAATATTCGCATCTTTTATAAAAAAATGCCTTATCTTCTCAAAATTTTCTGAATAATTAAGCTCCTTGTGATAGACTTTCGCATAAATTTTTAAAGCCGTATTCTCCTTATCAATATTATACGAGTACATATCCTCAATTCCGTCCAAAAACTCGTCACAAAACGGCTCACTGTCGCAAAAATCCGATATTTTTAAGATTATCTCTTTTAACCTGTCCGACAAAAGCCTTTCCTCAAAATAGTCCGTCAAAAGCTGTTTTCTCTTAGGCTCCATTGTTTTGAGCTGTTCTTCTAAAATTTCGTTCTTTAATATACTTAAATCTACAACATCAACTATACTGTAGTTCACGTCCAAGCCTATATTATTTTGACGAATTTTATAGAAATTATTTTGAACAATGCTGTTACAAAAGCTGTCAATAGTGGTTATATTTGCCATAGGCAACTCATATAATATCTTCTGCCAACGTCCTGTATCCCTGCCCTCTAATATCTTTTTGGCTATCCTGCCCGATAATCTGTCTTTCATCTCAGATGCGGCTGCCCTCGTAAAGGTCATCACCGCAAAGTTTGACAGTCTTAAATCCCTCTCATTTTCAAGCAGATGTACTATTCTTTCTATTAAAACCGAGGTTTTCCCCGAGCCCGCCGAGGCACTTATAAGAATATTTTGGCCCTTTTTTGTAATTGCCGTTTTTTGCTCTTCCGTAAAATTTTCTTTTCTGTCTTTACCGTCCTTTATCAACTCCACAGTAATTCACATCTCCTTAATAAAGCTATAAATTCCGATATCATTTAAATATCTATATTTCTTCTTATCATCAATTTTACAAATATTTGAATAACTGCAATAGGCACAGGCATCAAACTTATTATATCTCACGGGATAGATGGAAATATTTCCCCCCTCTATCCGGTTGTTTAATTCTTCCGCCATATTAACGCTGTGATCTATTATGCTTTCCATATCATTTCTGCTGAAAACCCTGCTGACGGCACTGAAATTTCCGTCTTTTTTGGTTGTCAAATGTACCACGCTCGACTTCATACCGCCTGCAAATGCCGGCTTGTCGCTACTTTCATCTATCATATTCTTATCAATCATTCTTAAGGTATCAATACTCGCATCAAAAATACCCGACAGA
>CAUUGW010000134.1:0-4231 GCA_963544785.1 uncultured Lachnospiraceae bacterium
CCGATTAAAAATCCTGCTCTATAGTTCCTGCTGTGCCTGCTTCCGCAGGTGACAATCAGATCACCTATACCCGACATTCCGTAAAAGGTATCTATTTTACCGCCCATTCTTATGCCGAGGCGAGCAATTTCAGCCATACCCCTTGTGATAAGGGCAGCCTTTGTGTTATCTCCGCAACCTATTCCGTCAGCCATACCGGCGGCTAAGGCTATTACATTTTTTAAAGAGCCTCCGAGCTCCACTCCCATAAGATCAGAGCTTGAATATATTCTGAAATGGGAATTCATAAAGTTATCCTGAATCTTTTCAGCCACCGCCTGCTCCTTACCTGCCACAACAACGCCTGTAGGTATACCGACAGCCACCTCTTCTGCATGAGAGGGACCCGACATTGCGGCAAGCCTTACATTCGGTGCTTCCATACCGATCACCTGTGTCATGGTCTTAAATGTCACATCCTCTATGCCCTTTGATACGCTGAGCACTATAGAATCTTTTTTTATGTGCTCATTCATAACCCTCGCGGTTTCTCTGACATATATGGACGGAACGGCACACACCGTTATTTCCGAGTTTTCCAAGGCTTTTTTCATGTCGGTGGTAGCGGTTACATTGTTCGGAATGATTACCTCAGGCAGCTTTTGTTTCTGCTGATGCTCGTTGTTTATCATTTCCGCCTCGCCCGTGTCCACAGTCCACAGGGTCACATCATGACTCATTTTACCGAGCATTATCGCCAATGCACTTCCCCAGCTTCCGGCTCCAAGAATGGTTATTTTTGACATTTTTTATTTCCTCCCTTTTCCAAAGATATTAAAGCGGTTTTCGTTTCCTTTTATCAACCTTTTGATATTTTCTTTATGTTTATATATACCTATTAAAGCAACAAGTATAATTATTACGTATGTTTCAGGCAGATATTTACTGCCTATACTTGCAGGGGTATTTGATAAAATTCCTTATTGCCCTAAAAATATAAAAACGGCGGCAAGGCTTATAAGCCCTATAATTGATGCCACGGACACATAGCCCGATAATAAAAATATCACTATAAATATTCCAAGTGCCACGGCTAATATCCTTATATCTCCTAAAACAAGACCCATTCCGCATGTGGACGCCACTCCCTTTCCGCCTTTGAACTTAAAATAAAAGGGAAAATCATGCCCCAGGATAGCGCCGAATCCTATGTACATAACATAGTAGGTATGGGCGGTCACATCATAATTGGAGCTTATCTTTAATATATACACGCCTATCAGCACCGCCAAAACGGTCTTTAATATATCAAGAATCAATGTGCTCACTCCGAACAATTTTCCGAAGACTCTAAAGGAATTTGTAGTTCCGACATTTCCGCTGCCATATGACCTGATATCAACGCCTTTTGTCCTGCCCAAAAGATAACCGGACGGAAAAAGACCGAATATATAGCCGAATAATATTAGAAACAGTCTAATCACCTTAGTTCTCCTCCTTCTTGGATCGAGTAATTATCTTAACTGATGTTCCTTTAAAAGAAAAGGCATCTCTTAATCGGTTTTCCAAATATCTTTCATAGGAAAAGTGCATAAGCTTCCTGTCATTGACAAAAACCACGAATGTGGGAGGAGATACCGCCACCTGTGTCATATAATAAATCCTGAGTGCCCTCCCCTTATCATGCGGGAGCTCAACCGCAGCTACGGCTTCCGACAGAACCTCATTAAGTATGCCCGTAGAAATTCTCATCTTGCAATTATCAAGGACTGAATCTATAAGGCTGAACAGCTTTGTAACCCTCTGACCGGTTTTTACGGAAATAAATAAAACAGCCGCATAAGGTGCAAAGGATAAGACCTTTTCTATGTCTTTTGTAAATTCTTTAACCGAGCTGTTATCCTTTTCCACGGCATCCCATTTATTAACCGCCACTATCAGCCCCTTGCCCTCTTCGTGTACTATTCCCGCAATCTTTGCGTCCTGCTCCGTAATACCCTCTGTGGCATCAACGAGCAAAACAGCCACATCGCTTCTTTTTACCGCAGCCACTGTTCTAAAATTACTGTACCGCTCTATATCGTCCTTTATCTTGCTCTTTCTTCTAAGTCCTGCGGTATCTATAAATAAATACTCTTTTTTGTCATATTTAATCACAGAGTCTATGGCATCTCTTGTTGTCCCCGCAATATCGGATACAATAAGTCTTTCTTCTTTAAGCAGTGAGTTGATAAGTGAGGATTTCCCCACATTCGGCTTTCCGATTACCGCAATATTCGGAATTTCATTCTCGTTATCATCACTTTCTGAGAGCGGCATATCCTCAACGACCCTGTCAAGCATATCTCCAAGCCCGAGCTTCCCCCTTGACGATACAGGGCAGGGCTCTCCTATTCCGAGATTATAAAACTCATAGACATCGGGCATATATTTATCAAAGTCATCAACCTTGTTTACTACAAGAATGACCTTTTTATTCGACTTTCTAATAATGTCCGCCACCCTGAAATCGGTGTCCACAACTCCATGCCTTACGTCCGTAATAAATAAAATAACGTCGGCAACCTCTATCGCAGCCATAGCCTGCTCTCTCATTCTCTTAAGCATATAATCGTTGGTCTTAGGCTCGATACCTCCGGTATCAATCAGAACGAACTCTCGCCCCGCCCAATCTATTTCTCCGTAAATCCTATCTCTTGTCACCCCCGGAGTATCCTCTACTATGGCTACATTGCTTCCCATAAGAGCATTGAACAAAGTCGATTTACCCACATTAGGTCTTCCGACAATAGCTACCACCTTTTTACTCATATATCAAAAATTCCCATTCCTTAATATTAAAACATAATACAAAATTGTCTTTATATTATAGAATCAATACCGGTTTATGTCAATGAAGATAAAATGAAAAGTTTATTTTATAGCCCTCCGTCCTTTAAATACTCATCTCTTATCCGCTTCTTTTTCTCAAGATTCATACTGTTTAATGCCTTATTAAGCTGTGCCAATACTATTTCCTTATCCTTATTGAGAACCCCGCGTACGTGAACATAGTTGGAAACGTGGTTACTTCTTACCACACTGTCATTAAGGTTCAGACCCTCAATTAATTTTTTTGTTTCAAATACTATCTCTTCTGCACTAAGCTCTGTAAAATCTCCCCGCACTGCTTCGTCATAGATCTCGGTGCCCCTTTGAATAGATAGGGTCATAAGCCCCAAATAATCAGGATTTATAGCGTTTAACACTCTTATGGAGCCCTCGACATGCTCCTTGCTGTTCTTTACACCTCCAAGTCCCATAATAAGGGTTGTGGAGAGCTTGATTTTCGATTCTCTTATCTTTTGTCCCGCCTTAATAATATCATCAGATGTTGCTCTTTTTTTTATGTTTTTAAGTACAACATCACTGCCGCTTTCTACACCTAAATATGCAATTTTAAGCTTTTTTTCACAAAGTACCCTAAGTTCATCCACACTTTTTAACAAAGCGGACTTGGGGGAGGCATAAATTCCCACCCTGTCAAGATTCGGGAAAAGGTAATTAATATAGTCAAGAATTTCTGCCAACATATTAAAAGGCATAATCAAGGCATCACCGTCTGCAAGAAAAATTTTATCTATTTCTCCGTAATAATGATGAGCCTCTTTTAAATCCCTCTTTATATCCTCCAATTTTCTCATTCTGAATTTCTCTTCCCTATACATATCGCAGAAAGTACAGGTGTTTTGTGAACAGCCTATAGTAGCCTGAATGATTAAGCTGTATGCCTCACTGGGAGGTCTATAAACCTTTCCTTCATATCTCATAATAATCTCCTAACATAAATTCAGTATTTAATTTTAATTCCAAAAATATTTTTATAAAACGGTATCATCGGAAACATCAAAAATCCTATACAAAAACCTCATATATTCCTCATTCTTTAAAGCCCTTGAAGCTAAAGCACTTGCAAGCTTTAATAAATCCGCATTTGCATAAAGATCAGCCATATGAAAATTAATGCTGCCGCTCTGTCTTTGCCCGAATATCTCTCCCGGACCCCTTAATTTTAAATCCTCTCCTGCAATAAAAAATCCGTCATTGGAATTTTTAAGTACGGAAAGCCTTTCAAGCACCTTATCGGACTTATTCGCAGTCATAAACATAGCATAGGACTGAAAAGAACCTCTGCCCACCCTTCCTCTTAATTGATGAAGCTGTGCAAGTCCGAACCTGTCAGAATCTTCAATCATAATAACTGTCGCATTCG
>CAUUGW010000135.1:0-4219 GCA_963544785.1 uncultured Lachnospiraceae bacterium
TCATACGGTCATACATTTGAATGCGGATTACGGTTTTTTTCAGGAGATTTTTCAAATGGGAGCCATATTTATGACGGCTTTTTTCATGTTGTCCGGGTATTTATTGTTTATGAATCACTCCGGTGAAGAATTAATGAAAAAAAAAGCATTAAGGGTATTTTATATAAAGCGAGGAATTGCAGTACTTCCAATATATTATGTCGCATCACTTATTTTTGTAATAATTCATAAAGAGGATTTTATTTCTACATTGATAATTTCCCCTATAGAAATACTGGGAATACAAACTGTATTTGCATCCCTTTATCCTGTCACGCATAATGGCGGAACATGGTTTATTTCGTGCCTGTTGATCTGTTATGTTCTTTATCCTTTTGCACAGGAACTGATAAAACAGGCATCTTTAAAAACGAAAATTATATGTATAGCGTTGTTCACGTTTATTTTGCTTTACTCACCGATCGTTGCGTGGAGGTTTGATACGCAGTGGTTGTATGCAAATCCTTTTTTCAGAATGTTGGAATTTACCATAGGAGTTATATTGGCTTCGCTCAAGCTTCGGGTAGATGCTCTCGGTTTTTCAAAAATCATATATCGCTGGAGAAATTTTTTTGCAGCATACATAATACTTGTTTTTGGTGTTACTTTAGCAGTACGGCTGAAAATTTCCATTGGTAACTATATGTTGTACAGTTGGATCGGATTACCGTGTTTTATTGTTATGATTTTATGCGGGGGGGGTATAAGGCAGGGAGCACTGGAAACTTCAAAAGTACTGAGGTATTTCTGTGAACTGTCCTATACATTTTTTCTGGCTCAGCTGTATTCCAACTATATCAGCGCTAAAATCATGGAAAAATATGGCATTACTTCAAATGTGGTGATAATATCAATAGCTTGGTCGGTTTGCATAGTGCTGGCTGTTGGTTTACACGAAGCATTGGAAAAACCCATAACGAGATTTCTTAAGAAAGTAATTTTAAAAAGTGGAGAAATGAGTTGAGATAGCTTGCATTTAAAATTTGGAGAATAATGTATGAAAGTTGTCGCTTTGATACCTATAAAAATGAATACTGTAAGAATTCCGCAAAAAAATATTAAGCCTTTTTTTGACGGCACGCCTTTAATGCATTTTATGCTTAAAGCTTGTGTATCGGCAAAAAATATAGATGAAGTATATGTGTATTGTTCTGATGATTCCATTCGTAAGTATCTGATACCAGGAGTAAAATATTTAAAGCGCCCTAAGTATTTGGATGGAGATGAAATCAACGCAAATGATTTTATAAGAGAGTTTATAAATACTGTAGATGCCGACATATATGTGAATGCACATGTCACATCTCCTTTTGCCAAGGTTGAGACTATTGAGGAATTGGTAGATAAGGTAAAGAGCGGGGAGTATGATTCCGCATTTTGCGCGGAGATTATCAGAACTTTTATGTGGGAAAACGGAAAACCTATTAATTTCGATCCGGATAATTTTCCCAGAACTCAGGATCTTCCTGTAATATATGGCGAAACCTCTATAGCGTATGTGTTTACCAAGAACAGCTTTATAAAACATAACAGACGCTTAGGATCTCATCCATATATAAAAGAGGTAGGAAAAATTGAGGCTATGGACATAGATTACATTGAGGATTTTGAGATTTGTAATGCTGTATATAAAGGGGGATTTTACAAATGAGCGTCAGCATAACCGATTGTACAATCAGAGACGGAGGGTATCTTTTAAATAAGAATTCAGATTCTAAATTTGTAAAAGAGATTTTAAAAGGTCTGTGCGAAGCGGGGATTGATTTTGTAGAAACGGGTTTTCTTCAAAACGAATGCAACGGGGAAAGCATAGTTTACAGAAATTCTACGGATATTGAAAAGTACCTTCCTGAAGATAAAAAAAATACCGAGTTCCTGGGATTTTGCGATAACAGCAGGTATTCTCCGGAAAAGCTTGATGAATATACAGGGCGCTCATTTAAATGGCTGAGGATATCGTTTGCATGGAATGAAATTGACAGCGCACTTGATTTTTGTGCTCGTGCTCAAGGAAAAGGCTACTACGTACAGTTTAATCCGATGGATACGGTTTCTTATTCCGATGAGGAACTCATAAAGCTTATCGAAAAGGTGAATCTAATAAGACCGGCTTCATTTTCAATTGTTGATACATTCGGAGCCATGTACATGAATGATTTAACTCATATGTTCAAATTGGTAAATGACAACTTGGATGAAAGCATAAAAATAGGACTTCACTCACATGATAATTTGGGATTATCCTGCGCTTTGGCAGAAAGGATGATTGAACTGTCTGAGGAAAATAAAAGAGATATTATTGTAGACGGATCGTTGTACGGTATGGGAAGAGGTGCAGGCAATGCAAAAACGGAATTGCTGGCAGACTATATAAATAAGCACTGCGGCAAAAATTACAATATAGCAAAGATATTGGAACTAATTGACAAATTTATTTCTCCGATAACGGATACCGTGCATTGGGGTTATGATCTTCCCATGTATATATGCGGTACAAAGCACTCTCACGTGGACCATGTATATCACTTAAGCAAGGAGTATGATATATCGATTAACGATATGTACGGCGTTATAGATTCTCTGGAACCTTCCCGGAGAATCAGGTACGGAACAGGGTATTCAAAGTCGGATTTTTCAGAATTGGATAAAGTGTACAGGAATTATATTAAGGGTAAATAATATGAATTGCGCTGAATACTTGGTTGATTTTCTTATAAAAAAAGACATAGGGGATGTATTCGGTTTTTCCGGCGGATATATTGTTCCGTTTATGGATGCTTTAAATAACAGAAAGAATGAAATTAACATACATGTATGCTATAACGAACAAGGGTGTGCGTATGCAGCTTGCGGTTATGCCAGAACGGGCGGAAAGCTTGGAGTATATTTCACAACTTCCGGTCCGGGTGCTGTGAACGCATTCGGAGGTCTTGCGGATGCTTGGTTTGATGGAATTCCTCTTATGGGTATCTGTGGAAATGTACCGACGGGTGAACAAAGAGGATATTCCGGAGTAAGACAGGTGGGTTTTCAAGAGATGGAAATCGTTTCTATGACAAAGCATATAACAAAATACTCGGTATCGCCTAATAAGTCTGAGATTTTTCCCGAAATAGTTACAAGAGCATATAATTTGGCAACTACCGGAAGAAAGGGGGGAGTTTTAATTGATTTTCCGTACGACATCCAAAAAGCCGATATTATTGGTAGGTAACGGAGTTCGTTCAAGCGGTTCGTCCGATTTGATATATGAGATAATAGAAAAAAATCATATTCCGGTTTTGACAACAATGAATGCGGTAGATATGGTTCAGGATAAATACAGGCTTGGATTTATAGGAACATACGGCAACCGTGCTGCAAATATGATTTTAAATGAGTGTGACCTTGTAATTTCCGTAGGTGCAAGACTCGGGCTTAGGCAGATCGGAAATGTGCCTGAAAAATTTGCGCCGAAGGCGAAGCTTATACGCTGTGATATAGACCAGTATGAGCTCGGACGTCAGATAAAGAATGATGAAGAAAAGTATAATTTTGATGCACGTTATTTTTTGTCTATGCTTTTAAGTGAAGATATTCCTGATTATTCTTTATGGTGGAATAAATGCGTGAAAGTCAAAGACATTCTTGACAGCTATGATGACACCGATGGAAATCTTCTTATGAAAGAAATTGCAAAAATGCTTCCTGAAAATCCCGTTGTTACGGTTGATATAGGACAAACTGTATGTTGGGCGGCGCAATCGTTGAGACTTAAGGGAACAAGTGGGAGAATAATAATAGGTGGAAGCTATGGAGCAATGGGTACAGGACTTCCATACGCAATAGGTTCTTCTATAAGCAGAAAGGGCGAAATAACGTATTGCATAACCGGTGACGGCGGATTACAGATGAACATACAGGAGATGGAAACGGTTAATAGAGAATCACTTCCTATAAAAATTCTTGTGGTAAACAATATGGAATTGGGAAAGATAAGTGAAATACAACACGGTTCTCTTGACGACAGATATTGCATAACTACACCTGACAGCGGGTATTCGGTTCCCGATTTTGTCAAGGTTGCAGATTCGTATGGGATAAGGGCTGCTGAGGTGAAAAGTTACAGAGAATTGAGTGCATATAAAGAATGGTTTTATGATAACGAGTCGTGTCTTTTGAATATAATGCTTACCTCAGG
>CAUUGW010000136.1:0-4210 GCA_963544785.1 uncultured Lachnospiraceae bacterium
ATTTTGAGTCTTACTACGGCGTGGAATGTATAGAATGTGGAAGCTGCAGCTATGTTTGTCCGGCCAAAAGACCGCTGGCTCAGTCCATCAGGGCTATGAAAAAGGTGGCTCTTGAAGCCAGAAGAAAAGCAAAAGCTTAAGAAAAGGAGGCAAATCAAATGACTGATGATAATAAACAACCTATTGCTAAGCCTCCGGTTAATGAAACGGAAATTCATGTCAGAGATTTAGCAAGTATTACCTCATCTCCGCACGTTAGAGATAAGATTAATACAACAAATATAATGTTATATGTGATAATCGGCTTATTGCCGAGCACGGTTTTCGGTATTATAAATTTCGGTGCGGGTGCGGCTATGCTGATTGCAGTCTGCATCATCTCCTGTGTATTGGCGGAATACCTGTATGAGAAAGCACTGAAAAAGCCCGTAACGGTAAAGGACTTATCCGCAGCTCTCACGGGACTTTTATTGGCACTTAATTTACCGTCCACAGCCACATGGTGGATGGCGGTAATCGGCAGCGTGTTTGCTATTGTAGTGGTAAAACAGGCATATGGCGGACTCGGAAAGAACTTTATGAATCCCGCACTTGGAGCGAGATGTTTTCTTATAATCTCCTTTACGGCAAGGATGACAAGCTTTACGTATCACGGTGTGACGGGAGCTACCCCCCTTGCAATCCTAAACGGAAAGGTGGAGGATGCCGGAGCGGTAATGCCCACCCTTAAGAGTATGTTCTTCGGAACTGAAGCGGGAACAATAGGAGAGACCTCCGCATTACTGCTTTTAATCGGAGGAATTTTCCTTATAATAATGAAGATTGTGGACTTTAGAGTGCCGGTGTTTTACATAGGTACATTTGCGGTATTTATGCTTATCTTCGGAGTTGCCACGGGCAAGACGGATCCGGTATATTATGTAGTAGGCAATGTATTTGCGGGCGGACTTATGCTCGGAGCGTTTTTCATGGCTACGGATTATGTCACCTGTCCCATTACCGATATGGGCAAGATTTATTACGGCATAATTTTAGGACTTTTGACAGGTATTATAAGAGCATTCGGTCCTGCGGCTGAGGGCGTATCCTATGCAATAATTATATCCAATATGTTGGCACCTCTTGTAGAAAAGGCTACCATTCCTTTGGCATTCGGTTTAAGAAAGGAAAGGAGGAAAAAGGCGTGAACAAGATAATTAAAGATGCTATGATCTTAACGGCTATTACTCTGGTGGCAGGTTTCGGACTCGGCTATGTTCATGATATTACAGCCGGACCTATAGAAAAAGCCGAGTATGAGAAAAAGCAGGCAACATACAAGAATGTGCTTGCCGATGCAAAAGAATTTACCGATGTAAAGATAGATGATGCGAAGCTTGCAAAAAATCAGGAATCCTTTGCGGAGCAGACCGTTACCGAGGTGGTGCAGGGTGCCGCTGACGGTAAGACGAACGGATATGTGGTTACCGTGGTCAGCAAGGGCGGTTATGGCGGAGATATCACCATGTCCGTGGGTATTTCAGCCGAAACCAATATGGTTACGGGTGTGGATTTCTTAAGTATGAGCGAATCTCCGGGACTTGGCGACAATGCCAAGAAGCCTGAGTTCAACACTCAGTATGTGGGTAAAAAGGCTGACAGCTTCAGGGTGGTAAAAGAACCTCCGAAGTCGGATGATGAAATCAAGGCTATTACAGGAGCGACCATAACGAGCAGATGCGTGACCAACGGCGTTTCTGCAGCACTGCTGTATTACAATAATGCTTTGACGGGAGGTGCTGAAAAATGAATAAGTGTATAGAAAGATTATATAACGGTATCATAAAGGAAAACCCCACCTTTGTGATGATGCTCGGAATGTGTCCCACACTTGCCGTTACCACAGGTGCTACCAATGCTATCGGTATGGGATTGTCCACAATGGCGGTTCTTATATTATCAAATTTAATTATTTCATTACTTAGAAATATTATACCCGACGGAGTGAGAGTGCCTGCATTTATCGTTATCGTTGCATCACTCGTTACAATAGTACAATTTTCATTACAGGCATATGCACCTGATGTAAACAATTCTTTGGGTATTTATATTCCTTTGATAGTGGTTAACTGTATTATTCTCGGTAGAGCGGAGGCATATGCCTCAAAGAACGGCGTTATAAGCTCTGTTTTTGACGGTATAGGTATGGGAATAGGCTTTACCATAGGTCTGTTCTGTCTCGGTATGGTTCGTGAGCTTATAGGTGCAGGTACACTTTTCGGTATGCAGGTTATGCCTTCAGGATATGAGGGAGCTACTATTTTTATAATGCCTCCGGGTGCATTTCTTGTTTTGGCTTTACTAACCATATTCCAAAACAAGGCTACTCTTAATGCTGCCAAAAAGGCTGCTGAAAAGGAAGCTAAAGAAAAGGAGGTAAGTAAATAATGGCGGAATTATTTATGATAGGAGTGGGTTCGGCTTTAGTAAATAATGTTGTTCTGAACCAGTTTCTCGGAATTTGTGCTTTCCTCGGTGTTTCAAAGAAAGTAAAGACTGCAAGCGGAATGGGTGGAGCCGTAATCTTCGTTATGTTTATATCTTCACTGGTCGCCGCTATAATAAATAAGTTTATATTGGTAAGATTCCACTTGGAATATTTGCAGACCATAGTATTTATTCTGGTTATTGCCTGCCTTGTGCAGTTCGTTGAGATGGTATTTAAAAAGCACGTACCGAGTCTATATAATGCTTTGGGTGTTTTCTTGCCTCTTATTACCACCAACTGTGCCGTTTTAGGTGTGGCTATAACCAATGTTACAAAGGATTATAACATATTACAGAGTGTTGTTAACGGTATAGCTACCGCAATAGGCTTCTTTATAGCTATAGTATTGATGGCGGGTATTCGTGAGAAGATAGATGAAGATGCTATGAGCCCGGCTATGAGGGGGACACCCATAGTTTTGCTGACAGCTGCACTTATGGCTATCGCTTTTTGCGGATTTTCCGGTCTTATATAAGGGGGTAGGCTTATGATGTTGATGAATATGGCTGCGGTAGCCGCTGCCACAGGTGTTGTGGCTGCCACAGGTCTTATAATAGGTGTATTTCTTGGTTGGGCAGGTAAAAAATTTGCGGTAGAGGTGGACGAAAAGGAGCTTGCAATACTTGATGTTCTGCCCGGTAATAACTGCGGTGCCTGCGGATATCCCGGTTGTTCAGGCTGTGCCGCCGCTATAGCCAAAAATGAAGCTCCGGTTGAAGCTTGTCCGGTAGGAGGCTCTGCCGTTGCAGGACAAATCGGAGAAATTATGGGACAGGAGGCTTCCGAAACTCAAAGAATGGTCGCTTTTGTACGTTGTTCAGGAACCTGCGATCAGACTACAATTGATTTTGACTATCACGGGATACAGGATTGTCGTCTTATGGCAAATATGCCGGCAGGAGGGCCCAAGTCCTGTAAATACGGCTGTCACGGATTAGGCACTTGTGTAAAGGAATGTCCGTTTGATGCTATTCACATAATAGACGGAATTGCCGTGGTGGATAAGGAAAAGTGCAAAGCCTGTAAAAAATGTATTACGGCTTGTCCGAGAAACTTGATTGAGTTGGTTCCTTATAAACAAAAACAGCTGGTTAGATGTAATTCCAAAGATAAGGGACCTGCTGTAATGAAAGTTTGCAAGGTCGGCTGTATAGGCTGTCAGATGTGTGTAAAGGCCTGTCCGAAAGAAGCCATTACATTTGAGGATAATTTGGCTACAATTATCCCTGAAAAATGTGTGGGCTGCGGTATATGTGCAACCAAATGTCCTAAGAAAGTTATTACGGGATATGTTCCGAAAGAGGAAAAGGCTGCCGGGTGACTTGAAAATCATAAAAATAATAAGGAGCTGTAAAAAGCTCCGTTATAAAAAACGCTGTAAGCTTAATGCCTACAGCGTTTTTTTAAACAATTTCTTATACCTTTTTTATATGTATCAAGTACCACTGACATATCTTTTCTATCCCTTGCTAAATTTTCTCTTAATTCTTTAGCCTTAATACTCCTAAATCATAATATAATTATACACCGAAATTGATGTGACCCCAAAAAGTTAGACTTTTTAAGCGTAGTAGTTTTATAGCTACTACGCATATTTTTATGCAGCCAAGAGGTTGAGCCTGTATTGTACCGGACTCATCCATCCCAGTTTCTCTTTAATCCTTTTTTCGTTGTAATACTTTA
>CAUUGW010000137.1:0-4190 GCA_963544785.1 uncultured Lachnospiraceae bacterium
AAAGGTACTGCTGAAGCATACGGGTATTAAAAAGTATAACGGAGACATATATGTGAACTTTTTGAATAGGTATATCAGGAGTTTGGATTTAAACAAGATTTAGACGAGGTTTAAACAAGCTTAAGGAGGATTAAGAATGTATATCTTAACAAGAGATGAACACGCTTTGATAAATACCGACCGAGTGGAAACTATCTATATCAAAGAGAGGAGCTGTACTATCAATGTGACCTTTCCGAATGGAGCGGGCTGTAATATTGCAACATATAAAAAATTGGATAATTGCAGGTTTGCATTGAGTGCCTTGCATATAGCTATCAGTTCGGGCGATAAAACATTTGTCTTTCCCGATGAGGAAGATATGGAAGTGGCGAAGCAGCATAGGCAGCATATTAAGACTAAGGCGACAAGGCACGGCGGGAGCTGAGAGATTAAAAAAGTCCCGCCGATGAAAGCGGAACTTGAAGATATAAGAAGCCTATATTTTATTATTATCGGTGCTATTCATACAAGAGTTTATAAACTTGTCGATTGAAGCTTTGTCTTTATCGCTTAACTCAAGATAGGTTTTGACAATGTTTGTCTGAAAATCCGAGAGCGAAAATTGTTTTTGGATTTCAGACAGTAAAGTTCCTTTTGTTCTGTTGAACATAGAGCCTTCACCGGTGCGAAGCCAATCCTCGTTTACATTGTATATGTGGCAGATGGCTATTATTGTCTGTTCCGTTATACTGTATCTGCCATTTTCAATATTTGATATGGCGAATCTTGTTAAGCCTATAGACTGTCCGAACTTATCGCCTGATAAATCAAGTGCTTTACGTAACTCTTTTATTCTTTCATTCATAATGTTTTCTCCTTTTTATTAATATTATAAATGATAAGTGAGAAAAAATCAACAAAAAAGTTTTGTAAAAACACAAAAAGTATTGACAATGTGTTGTAAATAATCTATAATGTGTTTATACAAAACAAGAAAGGAGTGAAAGGGTTATGAAAAAACTTGATAAAAAAATTGATGAGCTTATAAAAATAATTCATAAACTCATCAATCTGGTATTAGAGCTGGGTACTCTAATAGCAGTAATCAAAATGATACTTGACAGTATCAGATAGGGAAAGGGGCTTAGCCCCCTTAACCTTATTAGAGTATATCATAGATTCATAACCCTTTCAAGCGGAAAGGAGGAAAACATATGAAAATGTTGTGCAAAACGGCTTTACTGATTTTTAATGTATTAAGGCTTGCAGTAGTTATTGTGGGATTGATATTGCTTTTTACAAAATAGAATAAAAGCGGCACATTTTTAAGTAAAGTTAAAAAAAGGGCTTGACATTCTCGTAAACATACGTGTTGTTTTGTATACATAGCGGAATGTTATGATACAAAACAACTCGTAAACATACGGTATAATAAACATAAGTTAATAAATATTAACTAAACTGAAGAAAGGGGATAAAAACAATGAGCAAGCGAAAAAAAGACAAGAAAAATGGCAAGCAAGATGATAAAACTTTACACACACTCATCTTGCTCACCGCCATCATCAACATAATAGCTTCATTGATTGAGTTAATCAAAAAGCTGTTATGAAATAAGGGGGGTTGCCCCCTTAGATGGCAGTATACTATTTTTGCGGCTCATTGTCAATCAATAAAGGAGGTGTTTTTAATGAATACATTAGGAATTGCATTAGACATTGTAAAGATTATTTTGTACATCGTTTTAATTGTAGTTCTTATCAGAAAAAGAGGTGATAGAGATGACGATAGGTAAAAAGTTAAGACGGATAAGAGAAGATAAGAATATGATGCAAAAAGATTTAGCTGAAAAGATTGGGGTAACACCGCAATTATTATGTCAAGTGGAAAGGGGAAGTAGAAGTTTATCTTTGCCGTTGGCGATTGAGGCGGCGGAAGTATTGGGCTGTAAGGTGACGGATTTTTTCGATGAGGGATAGGATTAAGTAAAGGAGCTGATTATGAACACAAAACAATTAACGCTCCGAATACCTGAAAATGTACACGAAGCGTTAAAGGAAGAAGCGGAGCGGATAGGGATAAGTGTTAGTGAGTTGATACTGTATGCTATTGACCGTTTGCTTGATTGTAAGACTTTAGATACTGGCGGATAATAAATTCAATTTGCTTGTTGACTGAGCGTCCTTCTTCATCGGCAACTTTTCTTAGTTCGTCCATAACGCTATCATCTATCCTTAAAGGATATGGATTGGATTGTTTAGACATAATATAAACCTCCTTTTTTGATATCAAAATTATATCATAAAGCACACTATCTATAAAGTAGTCAAATAGATATCAAAAAATAGTTGACAAGATATTATACATATGCTATCTTATAGTCATCAATAAGATATCATAAAAGAAAGGAGCAACGATGGAAAAGGAAAAAATATTGCTAAGGTTACCAAGTGAATTGAAAACAAACATATCAGAATTGGCGAAGAAAAAGGGAATATCGACAACAGGCTTGATATTGATAGCATTGGATACATTTTTAACACAGCAGACAGAAAGCAGATTAGATAGGAGTTAAGAAAGGGGCTGAAGAAATGGAAGATAAAGTAAAAGCAACACTTGAAAAGCAGTTAGATTTGCTTTCCAAGTGGTCAGATGGAACAAGAAATTGTAAAGAATTATGTGATTTGACAAAAAGAATGGTTGAAGTTAGTCATCTTCTGATTGGAGTTGAAAACCAATCTTTCTACGGGGCTTCGACACATCATCCTTACGTGGTACAGCTACCAGTAAAAGATTTAACTGACTTGTATGCTGCAAGAGCTGCATATTATTGCCAGTCGAGTCCGAGCAGTAAAATATGATTATATCAGGATTCCAGTATCCTATGTTATCTATTGAGAAATTGATTCCATTAAAGGATACCAAGCGACCGCCAGCTTGCATATCGGAAGGCAAATTTTTTTCAAAATCTTCTATTTGTTCGATTAGCCTTTTATACATCGATTTTGCGGAAGAGGGGTCTATGAAATCCGAGAAGCCAATTTTAGGGATAGCATGTTCTGGTATATGGTGAGAATTGAGAAAAACTTTATTTAGTGCGTTAACATTATCTTTCATTGTCCAATACATCCTTTCTTAATAAATGTTGTGGTTAATATTTATTATAGAACGATATGTTGTATAAGTCAATAAAGGGAGGATATATGGAAAGTAAATTAAGAACAATAAGGAAAGAAAAGGGAATGTGCCAAGCGGATATAGGGCAAAGGATAGGGGTAACGCAGAAAATGATATCACTGTGGGAGCTTGGAAAAAGAGAATTGCCTGTCAGACACGCAAAGAAGATAGCTGGAATATTGAATTGTGATTGGAAAGAATTATATTAGTAAAGGAGGAAAAATGGAAAACGTTATAGATAATGAAATGAGAGTAAAATTAAAGAAAACAACAAGAAGAATAGGAGCTTATGTATTTAAAATAATTGCTATGCTGTCGGAAAGTGATTTAAATGAAGAAGAAATAGAGGCGGTGTGTGAACAAGTAAAAGAACACTTTGAAAAAGAAAATGAAGAACTTGAAACAGCTATAAAGGCGGTAGAGGACGAATTTCTTAAAGACCTGACAAAGATTGCAAAATAAAACTTAGATTTTTTTAATGATTCAGGAGCGTTAAATATGAGAACTGTAAAGCCTACAAGACGGCAAAAAGAAAAGATAGCTAAATGGAAGTTAAAAGCTGAGAATTGGCTTGTGGTAAAAGAAGACGGAATTAAATTGGTAATTAAACATAAAGTTACAGGTAATGAGAGGACATTGATAGGATAGGAGGAAAAAAGGAATATGGAGCTGACAATTAAACAATTATATTACGACTATGAAAATAAAGGTATAGTCAGAGAACTAAAAGGCGGAAAATTACAGGAGGTAAATTATGGAGATGTTGGATCTGAAGAAAGCACCGACAAATATAGTGTGGACTGCTGATAACATTATGGAGGAGTTTGGAATTACAAGACGAACATATCATAATTGGATAAAAAGGTTTGATGAATTGATTCAGGAAAAAGTATATCCTATGTCCGCACTGTTGAAAGTCGGAGATAACAGAACGACTTACTATGTATCTGTGATTGCGTTTTTGCATTTCTTGACTTATTACCGATTTACAGGTAATGCAAGAAGGCTTATACCGAAATTTGATGCTTGGG
>CAUUGW010000138.1:0-4152 GCA_963544785.1 uncultured Lachnospiraceae bacterium
AGACTTGAGATATCTGCTATTATCAAATTGTGATTTGTTTTATTTTTAAGTTTCATTAAAATTACGGCATTGGGTCTTTGTCCTGATTTTATATTACCCTTTTCCAAGTACATATCATAGACCTTTATTCCCTTTGATTTTATATAATTAAGTATTACTCTTATCTCCTCAACGGCGTTAAATTCTAAATAAATGTTCATATTACAGGAATTTTGGACAAAATATTTAGAAATAATTGCAAGAAATTTGTTGGAGATAAGGACGGTAATGAATCCGAAAAAGACACATTCATAAAAACCCGCACCGAGGCTTAAGCCCATACATGCGGATGCCCATAATCCTGCCGCCGTGGTAATTCCCTTTACCTCCTGTTTTGCACTTATAATAATCGTGCCGGCAGCCAAGAAGCCTATACCGTTTATTATCTGAGCCGCAAATCTTGATACGTCAATTTTTACCGAGTTGTCTGCAAAACCCGATGATATGGCTTCTTTTATAAAAAAGTATTCGTACTGGCTGAGTATCATAGCAAGAGTGGCACCGATACACACTAAAATATAGGTTCTAAGACCGGCAGGCACGTGTCTTTTTTCTCGTTCAAAACCTATAAAAGAGCCCAAGACTACCGCCAAAACCAGTCTGAATAATACCGATACAAATGTAAATTCTCTTAAATCGTCAAATAAACTGATCATATTAAATCTTTCATTTTAATACTCTTTATTAAATATGCGACAAACAGTAAAATCCAAAAAAGCTGATATATTAAAAACTTAACATATCAGCTTGAAATATTTTAATAAAAGTTATCTTTCAATGCGGAAAGTTTTAACGCCGGGATAAGTAGCGGCACTTTCCAATTCCTCTTCTATTTTTAACAGACGATTGTATTTAGCCACACGTTCGCTTCTGCTCGGAGCACCGGTCTTTATCTGTCCTGCATTCAATGCTACTGCAAGATCGGCGATGGTAGTATCCTCTGTTTCTCCCGATCTGTGAGATACAATAGCGGTATAGCCCGCCTTATGAGCCATTTTTATAGCCTCTAAGGTTTCGGATACCGAGCCTATCTGGTTAAGCTTTATTAAAATGGAGTTGCCAGCCTTTATGCCTATACCCTTTGACAGCCTTTCGGTATTTGTAACAAAAAGATCATCGCCTACCAGCTGTACTCTCTTTCCGAGCTTTTCGGTAATGGCGGTAAATCCGTCCCAGTCCTCCTCATCAAGAGCATCTTCTATAGAATAAATAGGATATTTATCACAAAGATCCGCCCAATGAGCAATCAGTGTTTCTGATGTAAACTCCGTACCCGCCTTAGGAAGCTTGTAAAAGCCCTTGCCTTTTTCGCTCTTCCACTCAGATGAAGCGGCGTCCATAGCCAAAACAAAATCCTTTTCAGGCTCAAATCCTGCAGCCTTTATAGCCTCAATTATAAATTGAATAGCCTCCTCATCGCTCTTTAAATCCGGAGCAAAACCTCCCTCGTCGCCTACAGCCGTAGACAGACCTTTTTCCTTTAATAATGATTGAAGCTTGTGGAAGACCTCTGTACATTGACGCAGAGCCTCTTTGAAAGATTTCGCACCCACAGGCATTATCATAAATTCCTGAACATCGACGGTGTTTGCGGCATGAGCTCCACCATTTAAGATATTCATCATAGGAACGGGAAGAACCGTAGCATTTGCTCCGCCGAGGAAACGGTATAGCGGCATATCATAAGCCTTTGCAGCAGCATCGGCTGCCGCTATTGATACGGCAAGTATGGCATTTGCACCAAGCTTTGACTTATCCTTTGTACCGTCCAAATCTATCATTGCCTTATCTATTTCATAGATATTATCGGCACTCATTCCTACAAGTTCTTCTCTGATATCATTGTTTATATTATCAACAGCCTTTGATACTCCCTTGCCGCCGAAACGGGTTTTATCGTCATCTCTTAACTCCAATGCTTCATAAATACCTGTAGAAGCGCCGCTTGGAGCCTTTCCGTTTCCCATTACTCCGCAAGATAGATAAACTTCAGCCTCGACTGTAGGATTTCCTCTGGAATCTATTATTTCTCTGCCTTTTACATCTACTATTGTTAACATTATTATCCTCCTTTTAAGATATAAAGATACTTAAAACTGTTACTTTTTTCAGTTTATCACAAGCTTATGTAAAAGTAAAGAAAAGAAAAGCCTGTATTAGATTTATGTTAATTGAATTTTAAATACAATCTTCTTGCCTTTACGAAGAATTGCGACGTTGTTTTCGTTAAAGTCTTCTTTAGAAAGAATAAGTGCGGGGTCATTAACCTTGTTGTCATTTAAGGTCACACCGCCGTCATTTATCAGACGACGTCCCTCGGATCTGGTTTTTATAAGCTTCATATCGGAAAGAACCGTTATTATGTCTTTTCCTTTTTCTATGTCATCGGTCGTATAATTCACGGTGGGCATATCATCGCTGATACCGCCGTTTTCAAACACTGCCCTTGCGGCGTCTAAAGCCTTTGTAGCCTCTTCTTCGCCGTGAACAATCTTGGTTATCTCAAATGCCAGCACTTCCTTTGCCTTATTTATTTCGGCACCCTGTAAGGCTCCAAGTCTTCTCACCTCGTCCATAGGCAGGAATGTGAGCAGACCTAAACATTCCTCAACCTTTACGTCCTCTATGTTTCTCCAATACTGGAAAAATTCATAAGGAGATGTCTTGTCAGCGTTCAGCCAAAGAGCTCCTTTCATAGTTTTTCCCATTTTTATTCCGTCAGATGTGGTGAGCAGTTTTAATGTAAGACCGTAGGCTTCTCCCTGTTCCTTTCTTCTAATCAGTTCCACTCCGCCGATGATGTTCGACCATTGGTCGTTTCCTCCCATTTGAAGCTTGCAGTGGTCATCTTTGTATAATTTATAAAAATCAAACGACTGCATTATCATATAATTAAGTTCAAAGAATGTAAGACCGCGCTCCCAACGCTGTTTGTAACATTCAGCTGAAAGCATTCTGTTTACGGTGAAATGTATACCGATTTCTCTTAACATTTCAACATAGTTCATAGACAGAAGCCAATCTGCATTGTTCCTTATAAGAGCATTTTCATTATCAAAGTTTAAAAATTTTGACAGCTGTTTATGAAAACACTCGGCATTATGGTCTATCGTTTCTTTGGTCATCATTTTACGCATATCACTTTTAGCCGACGGATCGCCTATCATAGTGGTTCCGCCGCCTAATAATGCTATAGGGATATGTCCGGCTCTCTGCATATGCATCATTGCCATAATTGTCAAGAAATGTCCCGCCGTTAAGCTGTCGGCAGTTGCGTCAAAGCCGATATAGAATTTGACTCTCTCCTTTTCAAATAGTTTTTTCAGATTTTCTTCATCTGTACATTGCTCGATAAAGCCTCTTTCTTTTAGTATGTCATATACATTTTGCGACATAGCCGGTACCTCCTCTTTTGTTTTTAAAATATCAATCAGTTTAACATAATAATATTTTTAATGCAAGTAATTTGTATCTTCCAATAAATTATCCCTGTCTGATGCGGCAACCGCAAGCTTATCACAGCGTTCGTTATAGCTGTGTCCGGCGTGACCCTTTACCCAAGTGAATGTTACATTGTGTATTTTCATTGCATTAAGCAGGCGCACCCAAAGGTCTTTGTTAAGCACCGGTCTGTTTTTTTCACGAATCCAATTTTTTTTAATCCAACCGTCTATCCATTTTCGGTTAAAGGCGTTGACCACGTATGATGAATCCGTGTAGACTTCCACGTCACAGCCGTATTTTAAAGCCTCAAGCCCCGCAATCACGCCAAGCAGCTCCATTCTGTTGTTGGTGGTCTTCTTATAGCCGCAGGACAGTTCCTTTTCAACTATAGTTCCGTCCTTTTTGGCACAGGAAATTATTGTGCCGTATCCGCCCTTTCCGGGATTGCCCTTAGACGAGCCGTCGCTGTAGATTTGAACCTTCAAAATTTATCTCCTTATTTGTTGGATTTAAGTGCCATCTTATAATTAAAGAACACATGGTCCTGAATTATTTCGTATTCGTCGTCACTTTTAAACACACTAAAAAAGTTGGTCAGATTTTCTGCATATTTTTTACCCCAAAAATTTCCCCATTTAAAATTTGACACGGGGTATTCAGGTACGGTTT
>CAUUGW010000139.1:0-4143 GCA_963544785.1 uncultured Lachnospiraceae bacterium
GAGTACAAGTCGCAGACGCAGTACGAACCTAGTCGTAGGCATGTCGATGCAGTTAATGAGTACAAGCCGAAGGCGAAGTACGAATTTACAAAGTGACTGAGCACTTAACGAAAGCAAGTGAAACGATGCTTGAGTTTAGTGCTTATCAAAAGCAATTTTTTCAGGAGGAATGTCACTATGCAGGAGATACTTGGCGGAGTATATCTACAGGAATTTCCATTAACGGGTAATCCCTTGAAATCTATAAATATTTTTGTCATAAAGTCGGGTGATGAGGCTATGATAGTGGATACCGGTTTTAATAATGAGGAAACAAGACAGTGTATGCTTAATTTAATAAAAGAGCTTGCTCTTGACCTGTCAAAAACAAGTCTGTTCTTAACTCATCTGCATTCCGATCATTTAGGACTCGCAAGTTTTTTAGAAGAGATGGGGATTGCTCGAATTTATTTATCAAGGATTGACGGGGCTCTTACGGACTCGAGTGTTGAAAATGACGGAGAGTTTTGGAAAAGATTAAAGGATAATGCTCATAAACAGGGACTTGATGAGGATAATTTAATAATCGAGGAGCATCCCGGGTTTAAAAACAGACCTGATAAATATTTCAGATATACACCGTGTGATGCGGGAGATATTATAAAAATAGGAGATTTTAATTTTGAACTGATTGATGAGGCGGGTCATACTCCCGGTATGCTGGGTCTTTACGAAAAAGATAAAAAAATTTTGTTCTGCGGGGATCACATATTAGGTAAAATTACGCCGAATATTACATATTGGGGGGAGCATCTTGAGGACTCCTTGGGCACATATTTGGATAATATTGAAAAATTAAAGGATATGGGTATTAAGTTCCTTTTCAGCTCACACAGGTTTTTGGTTGATGATATATCGGGCAGGATTGACGAGCTTAAAGAACATCATAGACAAAGGCTTAATGAGGTTATGAATATATTAAAGGATAATACGGATATTACCGTCAGAGATCTTACCGCTTTGATGCACTGGGACATAAGGGCTCGTAACTGGGAGGAATTTCCCGCATCTCAGAAATGGTTTGCGGCGGGTGAGGCTATGGCACATATTGCCTATTTAAAAAAACGTGGCTTTATAAAGGAGGGTGTTTCAGATAACGGTGTATCGATTTATTCACTTAAATGAACAGGCATTTTGAATTTTTATAGTGATTGGAGGGATTAAATGAGAACAAAAGATATATTTGACGGAGTTGAAGACACTCTATATATTCCGCTGATTGCAAGAATATATGTGTCTGAAAGGTTTCCGGAGTTTTTTTATGATGATAAGGCTTTGTCCTTGAAACAATACATACCTAAGGACTATATAGAAAAAAATGCCGATGAATATTTTAATATGGCAAGTGTCTGCAGACAATATGTAATTGATAAAAAAGTAACGGCGTTTATTAAAAATCATAACAAAAGTAATGTGGTCTTTTTAGGATCGGGACTGGAAACCTCATATAATCGTATAGGCAACACACATGATAACTTTTATCATATAGATTTACCGAATGTGATAGAACAAAGAAAAAATTTATTGGGAAATGCTGAAAATGAGGTACTTATTGCAGAAGATATGTTCAGCCTTGACTGGTTAAAAGAGATAGATTTATCATTGCCCACCATTATTACCGTTTCGGGAGTTTATCAATATTTTGACGAAAGCAGGGTGGTTGCTATGATTAGGGATATGAGAGCCTTAATCCCGAATGCCGATCTGGTGTTTGATGCAACCAATTCTACGGGACTTAAATATGCCAATAAGTACGTTAGGCAAACAGGTAACAAAAATGCCTGTATGTATTTTTGCATAGATAATGCAAAGAGGTTCGCGGATATGACGGGAACAGAGCTTATAAGTGTGAGCGGATTTTATGCTGAAGCCTTAAAACATTGTAGGGGCTTAAGGCTTAAAACGATAATATATATGTTCTTTTCAGATACACTGAACAGAACAAAGGTTCTTCATCTAAGTCTTAATCAACCATGACAGGCAGTTGTACGGAGCTTATTTTATTCGTAAAAATATAGCTTAAAAGTGTATAAACAAAGTACATAATATAATATTGACAAGTTAAGTTCAGATTACTATAATGACAGTCTACACAGTATTGATATAAGCACGATTATAATAAATGCTGTGCTTTACTGAAATATTATTTTTGGTTTATGCTTTAAGTTAAAGCTGTCTTAGCATGATTTTTGACGGCTTGTTTGAGAATGAAAGGAAGGTACGATAAAATGAGATTGAAAGGTAAAAAGGTGTTGGGTCTGTTACTTAGCGGCTCTCTTGCTTTTGGTATGGTTATATCATCAAATGTGACGGGGGAGGGCATTACGGCAAAGGCTGAAACCAACATATCGGCAATGCAGAGCAATCATATGGCTGCAAAGAATGTCGTTAAGTCGATTGAGTATATCAAAGGAAAAAATGCATTCAGGATTAAATTCCAAGATGAGAACTACTTTGGAAAAATAACTAAGATTGAAAGAAGATTTTCCGATGACAAACCATGGGTTGAACAGAAGGAATATAAGGGAAAGTTTGCTCCGTATGAAGATAATTTATATTCTGCTGATAAGGAATATTCTTTCAAGTTGTACAGATATAGCCCGTATGATGTAGGCTCCGGAGTTACTAAAACAGCATATTACAGATTCACAGCCGAGGGTTATGCTGAAAAAACAGTAAAAATTACATATTCCCAAGATGCTCAAAACTATTCAAATTTGACAGCGACATTTGAAGAAAATGACAAGCTTGTGAAACATGATGTGGATTTAATAGCTGACGGTTTTAATATTCCTTCTCAAAAAGTGGAGGATGGGCAGCTTGCCGCAAAACCCGCAGGTTACGATGATTTAAATAATAAAGTGGTTTGGGTAGACATCAGTGCGGGAGCTGATAATCCTGTGCAGTATGATTTTGACAAACCTGTCAGCAGTAACCTACAGCTTCAGGCATATGTAGAAGTTACTTTTGAAAAAAATGATGTTAGTGCTCAGGGATCTGATTACCGCAAATTATACAAATATAACTCGGTTATTGAAAAAGATGCTCTTCCCGATGAAGTAAAGGCATGGAACGTAGAGTCTTGGGAGAATAAAGCAACACAAGAAAAATTTGAATTCGGAACAACCAAGCTTTCAGATAAGATCACATTAAAAGAGGTAGCCAAAGTGGAGGATAATCAGGGCGGCAACCAAGGCGGCGGTCAAAGCGGCGGCAACCAAGGTGAAAATAATCAAGGCGGCGGGAATGTGCCGGGCGGAAACAACAATCAAAATCCTCAAATTCAGAATAACGGAAATTCGGGTCAGGAAAACAGCACGGAAAGCAATATTATACCTTTCATTGAACCGATTGTTGAACCGGTAACGGATACAAATTCTGCTGATACAGGCGTTATAGAAGAAGATAACACACCGCTTACAGCTCCGGTTGTGAAAAATACGGAAGTAGAGAATGAAGAAACAGTTTTGTATGTTGATGATGAAGATACACCCCTTGCGGTTTCAGATGAAGAAATGATAAGTGACGGTGCTACTCCGCTCAGCAATTTACCTAAGACAAGCGATTTGGCGAGCGTATCAAACATAATATTTGTGGTAACTGCTATCACAGCATCAGGTGCTTTATTGGCTATAAGATTTTTTGAAACAAAAAAGTCAAATAGAACAAACTGATAATATAACTAATTGCAATAAATAAAAGCATATAGACAGGATAATAATTCCGGTCTATATGCTTTTTTGTATAGAGTCAATATTATCATAGCTTTGAACGTAAAACTCTTGTGGCATTAATTATTGCTATAAGAGCCATACCGACATCCGCAAAAATTGCAATCCACATACTTGCAAGTCCTAAAGCCGCAAGGACTAAGACTATAATTTTTACGGCAAGCACCAAGATTATGTTTTCCTTAGCTATCCTCATTGTCCTCTTTGCGTGAAATATAAGTCTGCTCACCCCTTTTATATTATCATTCATAAGTACAACATCTGCGGCATCTATTGCGGCATTAAGTCCGGAACTTACGGCAATTCCCACATCAGCCGCCACCAAGACCGGAGCGTCATTAAGCCCGTCACCCACAAACAAGGTCTTTGTATC
>CAUUGW010000140.1:0-4127 GCA_963544785.1 uncultured Lachnospiraceae bacterium
AGATAAATCGTTTACGGTTAAGACTTTTAAGGAACTTAGCCTTTTTGTATCAAACCTCATCTTAATTACACTGTCATCCTGAAGCCTTTCAAGCCTGTCAATCTTTTTCAGCTGTTTTTCTCTGCTTTCGGCTCTTTTTATGGACTTTTCCCTGTTAAAAGATTTTAATTTGGATATTACCTCCTCTTGGTGTCTTATCTCCCTTTGTTGATTTTCATATGCCTTGATATAGGCTAATCTAATCTGTTCCTGTTTCTTAGCATATACAGAATAATTACCCTGATAGGTTCTTAAAGTCTTATCTTTAAGCTCCACTATCTTGGTAACAATTTTATCCATAAAATATCTGTCGTGAGATATTAAAATCAAGGCACCCTCATAATCACTTAAAAATCCCTCAAGCCACTCTATGCTGTCCATATCAAGATGGTTTGTAGGCTCGTCCAAGATTAAAATCTGATTGCGGGAAAGCAGGAGCTTGCCGAGTGTCAGTCTTGTCAGCTCGCCTCCGGACAACATATCTGTCTTTTTATCAAACTCGTTTTCATCGAATCCCAAACCCTTTAATATGGATTTTGCCCGTGAAAAATAGGTGTATCCGTCGTTTTTTTCAAATTCCTCATTTAATCTTGTAAAATGATTTATCGTTTTATCAAGCTCATCCTTATCGGTTAAAGAACTCATTAAATCATTAAGCTTGGCTATTTCAGCATTCAAGTCAAGAATACAGGGGTCTGCAAGAATTATCTCTTCATAAAGACTGTTGGTATTGTCCGCTTTATTTAACTGCGACAGATAACCTATTTTAATATTTTTTGATATATTGATACTGCCCGCATCAATCGTTTCTTCACCTAAAATCATACGTATAAGGGTGGTTTTTCCGGTACCGTTGTCCCCGACTATACCTATTTTATCTTTATTATCCACAAAAAAAGAACCGTTTTTTATAAGTGTCCTTTCACCGAAGCTCTTTTTTATATTATCAACCGTAATAAGCATTTAAATATGTTTCTCCTAAAATTATAAATCCTGTTCTTCCTTATCCTCACTGTTTAAAAGTATTGCCTTTACAAAGCTTTCGGCATCAAAATCCTGCAAATCTTTAAGCTGCTCTCCCACTCCGATATATCTTATAGGCAAATTCAAAAGAGTTTTAACCGCAAAAGCTATTCCGCCCTTTGCGGTACCGTCAAGTTTGGTTAGAACTATGCCGTTAAGAGTGGTTACCTCGTTAAATTCCTTAGCCTGTTGAACGGCATTTTGCCCTGTAGTTCCGTCAAGTACAACGTAGGCTTCACATACTGCATCCGCATATTCTCTATCAATGACTTTCCTGATTTTCGACAGCTCGGACATCAGATTTTTCTTGTTATGGAGCCTGCCTGCCGTATCAACTATCAAAATGTCGGCATTTCTCGCCTTGGCAGCCGCAACGGCGTCAAATACCACGGCTGACGGATCTCCTCCCTCATTGCCTTTTATAATATCCACATCCGCTCTGTCAGCCCAAATTTTCAGCTGCTCTATTGCACCGGCTCTGAATGTATCCGCCGCCGCCAAAATCACCTTTTTCCCTTTGCCCTTATAGATTGCCGATAACTTGCCCGCAGTGGTTGTCTTCCCGACCCCGTTTACCCCGACAAGCAATATCACCTTGGGATAGCTGTCGTTATCGGGCGTTTCAGATGATATTTTATCCACCATAGCCTCTAATAAAAGCTGTCTGCACTCTCCTCTGTCAACCACTTTGTTTTCTTTTACCTTGGCTTTAAGCATTTCAATAATGCCTGAAACGGTTTCAATCCCCATATCTGACATTATTAATGTTTCCTCAAGCTCATCATAAAAATCATCGTCGATGTCTCCGTTAGCAAACAGGTAATTAAGACTGCTTGCTATCTTATCTCTTGTCTTCTTTAATCCGCTAAATAAATTTCCGAAAAAACCCATATCAATTCAACTCCTTTTCTACCAAACTGACCGATACCAAAGTGGACACGCCCTTTTCTTGCATAGTTATGCCATATAACCTGTCAGCCACCTCCATGGTGCCTTTTCTGTGGGTTATTACAATAAACTGTGTGTATTCCGTCAGTTTATTTAAATAATTGGCAAACCTGTCAACATTCGAGTCGTCAAGAGATGCCTCTATCTCATCGAGTACACAAAATATTGACGGCTTTAAGCTTTGTATTGCAAACAACAGAGCAATGGCGGTAAGTGCCTTTTCTCCTCCCGATAATACCAACATATTTTGCAGTTTTTTCCCCGGCGGCTGAACATTAATGCTGATACCCGTTTCCAAAATATTTTCCTCATCTATAAGGCGTAAATTTGCACTTCCTCCGCCAAAAAGTTTTTTAAATATAGTATCAAATTTTATATTTATCTCTTTAAATCTGTCCTTAAAGCGGTTGATCATTCCTATATCAAGCTCTTTAATAAGTGTAATCAAAGAGGCTTCTGATTTTTCTATATCCGACTTTTGATTTGTTAAAAATTCAAATCTTTCGCTCACCTCTTTGTATTCCTCTATAGCCCCTATATTCACATTCCCATAGCTTTTTATCTCATTTTTAAGAGCCTTTATATTCTTCTCGATAAGATTTAAGCTTATATTTTCATTTAAAACATATTCTTTTATCGCCCCTGCGGATAATTCATATTCATTCCACATATAATCAAGCAGCTGCTCAATTATGATTTCAGATTTTTCTTTCATAGAAATCAGACGATTTTTTTCATCACTCAAACTTATATTTTCATTTTTAAGCTCGTCAAGTTTTCTAAAAAGCTCTTTATTGCTGTTTATAAGCTCCGCCTTTATATTTGAGGTATCATCTATTTTCCTCAGATATTCATTGTGTTCTTTTTTAGTATTCTCAATAATCTTTTTTAACGATTCTATTTCATCTTTTTTATTATCGGCTTCAGTCTTTGCCCCCTGTGCCTGTCTGTTAAGCCTGTTAATATTATCCTGCAATTCCTCAACTTCGGTTCTTATTCTGAGCAGATTCTCTTTATCAAAATTCATTTCCTGCTCAAGCTTTGCAAACTCTATTTTTTTCTCTTCGAGTATATTTCCCTTATCAAACCTCTCCTGATTAAGTTTGTCCGATTCCTCTTGCATATCCGACCTTTTTTGCTTTAATTCATCTATAATTAAAGTCTTTTCATTAATCATAGCGGTTTCGTTATCATTTTCATTTCTTAGAGTCTTAAGCCTGTCATTTTTTGACTTTAGTTCCAAATTAATTTCTTCTATCGAACTTTCACCTGAATTTACAATGTTTTTTAATCCATTTTCATTTAATAATAATGAATTAATGTTGAGCTTTATTTCGCTCTCTTTTTCCCTATAAAAAGATAATTTTTCATTTAAATCCTTTATTTCTTTTGTAGAAATATCTTTTTTTATAATAATCTCATTTAAATTACTTTCTAAATTTTCCAATTCTTTCTGTAATTCCTCTATCTCATTTTTTCTTCCCAAAAAATTATAACTATTTTTATAATCTCCACCGGTGATACTGCCGCCGGGAGCTATCAGCTCCCCCTGTAATGTCACTATTCTAAGGCTCTGCATGTATTTTTTTGAAATCTTAGCTGCATTTTCTATATCATCAACCAATATTAACGTACCCAAAAGGTATGAAATAATATTTCTATATGCTTCTTCTACTCTTATGATGTCGCTTGCATAGCCTATTACACCCTTTTCATTCAATATCTGACGGTTTTTATGCGAATTATCCGTGATATTGTTAATAGGCAGAAATGTAGCTCTTCCATACTTATTGTCTTTTAAATACTTAATCAGCCTTTTTGCAACATTTTCATCTTCTACAATTACGTTCTGCAGTTTAGCTCCGAACCCCACCTGCATAGCAATCTCATATTTTTTATCCAACTCTATAATATCTGCGACTACTCCTATAATACCCTTTTCTTTGTCCTTTTGTCCCATTATTTTTTTGATTGCGTTGGAGTAGCCCTCATAGTTGCTGATCATATTCTTATATATGTTAATCTTTGATCTGTCGGAATCTATTTTTTTCTCAAATTCTCTTATTTTTATGCCGGTATCATTCTCTGCTTTCTTTAATTCTTCAAGCTTTTTAGAG
>CAUUGW010000141.1:0-4126 GCA_963544785.1 uncultured Lachnospiraceae bacterium
GTAAATAACTATGACCGTTAAACAGGCAATAACTAAAAAAATGGCTATAACCGCTCTAACAATAATGCTGAATGAAACTCTGTCTTTTAACCTGATATTATTAGATACCCCTTTACCAACACTTTCTTTTTCAAATGATTTCATTGAAAAAACCTCCTAATTAATTTATAAATATACAAATCCACAAAATCAAGCAATAAAGATAAGTTGATATCAGTTTCAGTAAATATCTAACCTATATTTAACACTATATGTCAACTTGATATTACAATAAAGGCATTAATATGTCAACGTTTTTTAAATATAATTTTTGTGTAAATTATCAAAGAAAACGTATGTTTTTTCATTGTTTTTATCTATTAATTATATGTTTTAGCTTTTTCTCATCCATACTTTATTTTTTGACAACAAAAAAAGAAGGATACCGCACTTTATCGCAAATATCCCTCTATTAAAGAAAAATTATATATAAAACTACTTGAATTTCCACATATTTGCCCGTTCTATTACCGAAACAAAAGTATTGTATATTCCGTCCTGACCCATAAGCTCATTATGAGTGCCCTCCTGAACTATCTCTCCTTTATTAAGAACAATGATATGATCCGCTTTCCTTATGGTTTCCAATCTATGTGCAATAATTATAACGGTTTTATTTTCAACCAAATTATCTATAGCCTTCAAAATATGATATTCGTTTTCAAAATCAATAGCACTGGTAAACTCATCCAAAATAATAATAGGTGAATCCTTAAGTACGGCTCTTGCTATAGCTATTCTCTGCTTTTCTCCGCCCGACAATGTATTGCCCGACTCTCCCACCATAGTATCAAAGCCGTCAGACAGAGACATAATAAAATCATAACACCTTGCTTTCTTTGCCGCTTCTATAACCTCGGAATCGCTCGCATCGGGCTTTGCAAATCTGATATTATTTAAGATTGTATCCTCGAACAGATAAACATTTTGAAATACTATACTTATTTTTTCCATCAATTCCTCTGTAGGTATGTTTGTGATTTTTGCTCCTCCGATAAGGATTTCGCCGGCGGATACATCATAAAATCTCGGTATCAGTTTACAAAAAGTCGTCTTTCCGGACCCTGAGCGACCCACGATTGCCGTCAGCGAATTGGGTTTAATTACCGTGGAAATTCCCCTGATAACCTCGCCATTTCCATAAGAAAAACTCACATTTTTAAATTCAACCTCATTGGATTCCATATTCTCCACAGGTGATAGCACACTTATTTCCTCAGCCGATTCTATGTCATTCACCTCTTTTAGCGTGCTGTCAAGAATGCCTATCATCGAAAGCACGGAGCCCGCCTGATTTATCGACCGGAATATTGCAAAACTCATAATAAACAGATTTATAGCTTTTTGAGGAGATATTTCTCCGGTATTCCACATAAAAAACGCAAACACAACAATTAAAATTTCAAACAGCTGTATTGTAAGCCCCGCATATATACTTGACGGAACAGATTTGTCAGATAAATTTATGTTATTTAAAAAACTGTCATCTATACCCTTTTTAACCCTCTCATCTTTATTGTCCGTATCAAAAGCTTTAATAACCCTTATTCCCTGTATAAATTCAATAACGCTCTCCGTTAATTTCATTTGTGATAACTGCCTTTTGGGAGCCTCACTTTTGGAAACCTTCATTTGATAATTTACGGCAATCAAATAAGCCGCTATTCCCAAAAGCACGATAACTGAAACTCTCCATTCATAGTAAATAAATCCCAAAACTATGGATATTGCAGATAAGAGTCCACCTATCACATAAATTAAAATAATAGGTGCAAACTGTTCTATATGAGAAATCGAAGTGGTTAGGGTTGAATTGATATTACCGGTCGAATTTTCATTAAAAAATCCGAGATAAATCCTTTTAAAAAATGAGCCTAAATACAGTCTCTTGTCCTGAGCCATTTTAAATCCGACACTCACCGATCCCAACTGCGTAAAATACCCAAGTGCAAACACTCCTGCAATACATATAAGTCCGAGCATTATCACCTTATGAATATAGTCGGTGGTGGACATTCTGTTAAACATCGCATTCACGGCAAAAATTACCACAACCATTTTTAATATAACAAACATACCTTCTATAAATGACAGAATTAAAATTTTGGCTAATCTGCGCTGCCTTTTTATACTGAAATTCCAAATATTCCTTATAGATTCAAACATATTTTCCCTCCGGGTATTCTTTAAGGTCTTAGACCTCCGTCCTTAATAATTTAATTTTTCCATATTTATAACAGGCTTTCATAAGTTCTTTATGCGTTCCGCAAGAGAGAATCTTTCCATTTTCCATATATACAATCTTATCCGCATTTATAATAGCATTAATTTTATGGGTGATAACAATGAGCGTTTTGTCTTTTGTGAACTCAAGCAATGCTGCTCTAATCTTCTCTTCATTTTCAACATCCGTACTTGAGGTAGCCTCATCCAAGATAATAATTGGAGCATTTTTCAAAATTGCTCTTGCAAGTGCAATCCTTTGCCTTTCTCCTCCTGAGAGTCTGTCGCCTGCTATCGTGTTATATCCCATTGGAAGCTGAACTATAAAGTCGTGACAGCCTGCTATTTTGGCGGCTTCAATAATTTCCTCTTCGGAAGCTCCTCTTTTTCCGATTCTTATATTTTCTATAATACTGTCGTTAAATAAAAACGTATTCTGATCCACATAAGAAATTAGGGAATTAAGGTCATTGGTCGACATATCCTTTATTGAAATGTTTCCTATTCTTATATCACCTATTTCAAAATCCCAAAACCCTGCCAAAAGTTTCACCAAAGTGGATTTCCCCGACCCTGATGTTCCGATTACGGCAGTCATCGTCTTTTCTTTTATTTCTAAATTTATACCGTCAATTTCATCCCTCGTTCCGTCATAAGAAAACAGCAAATTTCTGAATAAAATATCGTATGACATATCTTTTTTAAGAGCGGATTCCTCATTTCTCTTTATTTCAGGATAGTCCAAAATGTCTTTTATTTCCTTTGTAACCGTCCCCATCTGTGCCAACTGATCAAAATAACCGGATGCCTTGACAATCGGTTTAAAAATTCCAAGAGAAATCATCATAGCTATAAAGAGACCTTGTACACTGATACCTCCACCATTTAAAAGCATAAGTCCTATAATAATTACCGGAAATATTGACACCGGAGCTATGCTATAGGAAAGAGAAGCATAAATCTGAGAATTTTTCATCCAGTTTATAGAATAGTCCGCATGATGTGTAACCGCATCTTTGTATTTAATATATGACTTATCTCCTATATTGAAAGTTTTTATCACCTCGATACCCTTCACATATTCTATTACTGATTGATTCATATTTTTTTGTGCCTGAACCTGTCCCTCGTATTTTTCCTTATATCCGATCATCATAGCCATTCCTATGGACAAACCGAATATTATCCATACCAGGACAGTGCCGGCAAGTTGTATATTAATCACTGACATCCAAATAAGCATCGCTACCGGTATCAATAAATTGGCGGTCATCTCAGGCAATAAGTGTGCCAATGTTTTTTCTATATCCTCCACTCTGTCCACTAATATTGTCTTCAACCTGCCGCTTGAGTTTTTGTCAAAATATCCCATAGGCAATCTGACACACTTATCACAGATTGCGTATCTAAGATCCTTTAATGTCAAATATGCCGCCTTATGGGATATAGACGTCGATATATTCAAAAATATAACACCTGCAATTTTACATATAATAATCACAATAAGAGCATATATATTACGGCTGCTGTGAATGTCGTTAAACACATTTGCCGCCAAAAACCCGATAAAAGCATACGATAATAATTCACACAAAACAGAAATAATACTTAATATCACGGACAGAATATATTTTTTCCTGTACGGTTTTATAAAACAGTCCATTTCTTTAAAAAAGTCCGGATCTTTTTCTTTTTTCATAACTCCTCCTATACGTAAACTCGGATTCTATTTCACAATATCCTTAAAAAGCTTTTCCCAACCTGCTCCGATAAATTCTCCCAACATTTTTATATATTCCACGGTTTCCTCTTTACTGTAGCCTTTTTTGATTACCAGCGTATACGCGTCAAACTGCTGATTTAT
>CAUUGW010000142.1:0-4122 GCA_963544785.1 uncultured Lachnospiraceae bacterium
ATATTATTATAATGTGAGTACGCTTGATGATATTTTACACGGATCTATGAAGAAGAGCACTGATATGATTAGTGATTGAGGTATAAATGTTAAAAAAATATAATTTGTCTAATATTAAGATAACAATTATTTTATGTGCTTTAAGCCTATCTGTAATAGGCAATATGTCAGTCAGGAGTGTCGATTTGTCGCTGCAAAAAAGACATCTGATCGGAATAATAGCCGGTGTGTTTTTTATGATGGTATTTATGTTAATAGACTATCATATTTACACGGAGAGATTTTATGTGTTGTTTTATATTGCCAGTGTATCGTTGTTATTGGCTGTCAGGCTGTTCGGTACAGTTTCGGCACACGCCAGAAGATGGCTTATAATAGGAGGAATAAAATTTCAGCCCTCGGAGATTACAAAAATATTTTTAATTATTTTTTTTGCAAAGCTTATGGATAAATATAAGGAAAAAATAAATACGACTTATGTATTTATCGGATTGACACTGGTTATTATACCGGTATTGTTGATATTAAAACAGCCTAATTTATCCACATCCATAGTGACATTTGTTATCTTTGCATCACAACTCTTTGTGGCGGGGTTTTCATACAAGGTGCTTGTTCCCATATTTTTGGTGTCTGTACCGTCCGTTTTTATATTTATGGAGCTGATAAAAAGACTTGCACATGCCGGGAAATTACCGGATATATATCAGCTGGAGAGGATTATGGCTTTCCTTGAGCCTGATAATCCGAATTTTGCGCATTTAATCGACCAACAGAACAACTCCGTAATGGCTATAGGTTCGGGTCAACTGATAGGAAAAGGGATAAATAACAACATTATTTCATCCGTTAAAGATGCCAATTTTGTTTCGGAGGTTGAAACGGACTTTATTTTTAGTGTTATTGGTGAAGAAATGGGTTTTTTGGGTTGTGTTACCGCAGTTATTTTGTATTTTATTTTAACTGTTTCCCTACTTATGATAGCAAGAAGAGCAAAGGATTTGACAGGGAAGCTTATTGCAACGGGTATGGCTTGTCTTATCGGATTCCAGAGCTTTTTGAATATGGGAGTGGCTACAAGGGTACTCCCGAACACCGGTGTAACATTGCCGTTTATAAGTTTCGGTCTAACGTCGATGCTCAGCCTGTATATCGGAATGGGCGTCGCACTTAATGTCGGGCTTCAGCCCGATGAGCTTAATTATTGATAGCAGGAGGTAGATAAAATGAATATTGGACTTATTGCTCACGATAACAAAAAGAAATTAATGCAGAATTTTTGTATCGCGTATAAGGGTATACTGTGTAAACATTCCTTAAGTGCCACCGAAACTACCGGTAGACTTATAGAAGAGGTGACAAATTTAAATGTTCATAAATACTTGGCGGGACATTTAGGCGGAGAGCAACAAATGGGTGCCGAGATAGAGAGCAACAATATGGATTTGATAATATTTTTAAGAGATCCTTTAAGGGCAAAAACAAGAGAGCCTGATGTTAATAATGTGGTAAGATTATGCGATCTGCATAATATTCCGATAGCCACTAATCTTGCTACCGCCGAATTATTATTGCGTTCACTTGACAGAGGAGATCTGGAATGGCGGGAGATGTATAAATGAATTTTTATGTGTCTAAAAGACCGGCGAAACGCCGAGTCAACAAGTTTTTTATAGTTGTAATCGCTTCGGTGATTCTGCTTTGTTTGGCTTTTTTTGCAAATAAATTAAGGGAATCGTTCAGAAAGCCCGCCAACTGTTATAATATATATGATAATTTATTCGGTCTGATGGTATATGAGGACAGGACACTTGCGGAATCGTTTGCAAGTGATTTGGTAGTGGTTTCAGACGACGTTTCCGTAAAGAGAGTGAATACAAAGAATGCCGATGCCGCATGCCTTTTTGCCTTGAATCAAAAAGAGGTGATATACAGCAAAAATGCTCATAAAATTGTATATCCCGCCAGTATAACCAAGGTTATGACTGCACTTTTGGTTCTTGAAAATTCTGAAATGGATGACGAGGTTAAGATAACCGATGTAATAAAAAAGCTTCCGGGAGGTTCATCAAGCAGTAATATAAAGGTTGGAGATGTTATGACAGTCGAGCAGCTGCTTTATGCTATGCTCCTTCCGTCAGGAGGCGATGCTTCTCTTGCTTTAGCGGAGCATATATCGGGTGATGTTGATGAATTTTGTCGGCTGATGAATGAAAGAGCACATAAACTCGGTGCCACCGGTACCAATTTTATGAATCCACACGGATTCTTTGAAAAAAAGCATTATACAACAGCCTATGATATTTATTTGATATTTAATGAGGCGATAAAGCATGAAGAATTTTTAAAAATCATCAGTACTCCCAAGTTTATTTGCAATTATACCTCAGCTGATAATAAAGCCGCTCAACTGACATTTACAAATACCAACAGGTATATAAACGGTGAGCATAAGCCTAAGCTTGATACGCTGATAATAGGCGGGAAAACGGGTTACACAAGTGAGGCGGGAAGATGTCTTGTTCTGCTCAGCAGAGATGAAGATAATAATTCATATATTTCAATTATAATGAAGGCAAAAGACCAAACTATGTTGTATTCACAGATGGATAATTTATTAAAGGAAATTGATTGACGGGAAATTTTTTATTTAAATAAATAATAGTTGTTTTTTTAACGATATATTGTTATAATTTATTATGAAATACAATAATATAATGAGGAGGGCAATAAAGTGGTCGAGTTATTTGTTGGTAAAAAGGGAAAAGGTAAGACTAAATATTTATTGGATGATGCCAATAAGTCGGTTGCTGATGTCAGCGGCAGTGTGGTTTATCTTGATAAAAGCACGAATCATATGCATGAGTTGAGCAATCAGGCAAGACTGATTAATGTTACCGATTACAAAATTGATAATGCGGATAAGTTTATGGGATTTGTTTGTGGAATTATTTCACAGGACTATGATTTACAGATAATATATTGCGACAGTTTCCTGAAGATGGCACATATTGAGGTGTCCGAGCTTTTAAAGCTTGTTGAAGAGCTTGATGCAATAAGCAAAGAGAGAGATATACGTATGTGTATAAGTGTTTCCGCAGATGAAATAGAACTGGATGAAAAATTAAAAAAATATATAAAAATATCATTATAAATAAATGACATTATAATATTTTTAATCCAACACCTGAAATTTCTTTAGTATGAGTTTTTACCTATCGGATTTTGGGTGTTGTATTATTTAGCAGGGAGTTTAAAATGCCAAATAAAGGGAGAATAAAAAATAAAAAGGAGCCTGCCGGTTCTCCGGTAATACTAAGTATCATTGTTGTAATTATTATAGCATACATTATTGTGCACTTATTCAGGTATTTTACAACAAAGGTGCCGGCGGTGTATGAGGTGAAATTCGGATATTTAAGTCAAAACAACATTTTAAGAGGAATCTGTGTCAGAGATGAAAAGGTCGTAAGCTGCGGTGCAAAAGGGCATATCAATTATTTCGTGGGAGAGGGGCAGAGAGTAGGTGTAAATACAACTGTTTACAGTATTGACAATGACGGTGAAATTTACGAATATATAAAGGAAACTAAGGACGAATTAAGTAAAAACGAGCTTAAAGATTTGCGGGATATAATTAAAAATTTTTCTAATAGTTTCTCAACGGTAAATTTTGAACAGGTGGGAGATTACAGGTCAAAGGTAGACAATTTTTTAACTGATTTGAAAGCGGATAAAGCTCTTAAAAGGCTTAAAAAGCTTCAAAATAAGACTACATTATCATTTAATAAATATAGGGCAAGCGATACGGGGAACATCTCTTTTTATACGGACGGATTTGAAGGGAAAAGCCTTAGTTCTCTTAAAGAAAAGGGCTTTGATATTATAGATGAGAGCTCTTATGAAAAAAAAGTCATCAGGAATAATGATATTGTGGATAAAAAAACTGCCGCCTATAAGCTTTTAAATGACGAAAATTGGCAAATAGTAAGCGAAATTGATAGAAAAACTTATAGTAAATTTGAAGAAATAATAAAAAATTCCGGCAGTCTTGACGGAAAGATCAATATAAGGCTGCGTTTTATAATTGACAATACCATCACAAATTCCATACTTGAGCTT
>CAUUGW010000143.1:0-4089 GCA_963544785.1 uncultured Lachnospiraceae bacterium
ATTCTTCTTACCGTCTGATAAATCAATAATGGGATCAGCCATCTGATAATAAAAAATACCTCCGGGCGATAACTTTAAACCGTAGTTTTTCTCAAGCTCACAAATAGCCCCCTTTGCATAAATCGGAAGCTGCATTTGCAGACCATAATAAAGCTTGGTCAAATCAAGGTCGTGTGCACTGCTTTTATAATCAATTATCCTGATTTTATCATCGGACACATCTATTCTGTCTATTATCCCGAAAATATCGGTATTTTTAAGTTTCAAATTGAACTTATGCTCACAGGCAAAAAGCCTGAATCCTCCCTGTTCCTCCTGATACTTTTGCAATAATAAAGTGGTGTTTATTATCTTCCTTATCCTGTTTTTATTATCTTCAAGCTCATTATTTTTTATTGCGGTCAAGCGGTTTTCATTGAGGGCACTGTCTATTGCGGCTGTTAAATACGTGCCTATATCGGAAGAGTTTAATTCCCTGAAGCTTTTTCCCTCCTTAATTAGAGAGGTTTGAATGTTTTTCATCGACAAGTGCAACAAGTTGCCGTAATCAATGCTGCTCGGCTTATATAACTCCCTTTTCATAAGCTTTAAACCGTACTTTAAAAAATGGGAAAAGGGACATGCCGCAAAGCTTTCAAGCTCGCTTATACTCTTATCTTTCTTATATAGAGCAACTGAAATATCCTTGTCTATAAGTGCTTTTATATCAAAATATTCAATATATTTTTTATTATCATCAGACAGCTCATTATTAAATACAAGCTTTAAAAGCCTTGTATCCAAGGAATTAAAATCAAAAATCTGTGCAAGGATAGATAAAAAATAACCGGGTTTAAGCTCTTCATTAAGCTCATTGCTCAAAGGATAGGACAGATAAAGCCTGTCCTTTGCCATAATTAAACTCCTATAGAGCTCGAAGCTCTGTACCAGTATGTCCTGTTCCTCATTATCCGACAGAATAATGTCATTATCATAAAAGCTTTGTCTTAAAGTGGGCGAAAACAGACCGTTTCCGCCTTTCAGCATAGGAAGCACGGTGTCATTCATTCCAAGCAAAAATACCGCCCTGTATTCTCCCCTATGCTTGCTCCTTAACATATCCTTTATCACAACACAGTCAAGCCTTTGCGGTGCTCTTGCTATCTTCAGGCTCTTAAGCCCCGACACTAATATTTCTTTAAATTCCTCTATCGTTAAAAAGCTTGTATCTAACAGAAATTCTATTGTATCAAGCAAATTCATTATAGAATCAAAGCTTGTGTTTATTTCACCGATATACAGGTCTTTATCAAGTTTTAACACTTCCAAGTGCCTTTTAGCTCCCTCTTTTATAAAATCACAGCTTAAAATATCTCGTATTGCCGATGTTATCTGTCCGGCGGTTGTATTTTTGCTCTCATAAAGCCTGTTTAACGGATCCAATATATCAAAAAGCCTTTTTATATTCTCGTCTTTATCTATCATACTTAAAAAATAGCTCTTGCTGTTGATATTAAGCCTTAATGCCTTGTTTTCCAACGCTTCCGCATAATAACAGTCAAACATTGCAATCGGATTTTTCATAAATTTTATTACGGAAAAAGCTGTAAACCCGTTTATCACGACATCTAAGCAATTAAGCAAAAATACGGGCAGCACATTTTCCAAAACAGTCCCTGACGAATCCGTGCTTAAAGGCAGATCATATTTTTTATTAAGTTCAAAAACAAGGCGTTCATAGGTTTGAATGTCAGGTGTCACTATTGCAATGTCTTTATAGGAATACCCGTAATTTACCACAAGGTTTCTTATTTCAGCACAAACGACCTTAAGCTCATCTTCGATACCGCTCTCATTTATCAAAAAAACATTTTCGTTTTTTGACTTAACGGGTGCTTTGCCGTTCCTTAAAAAATAGGTTCTTATTAATTCCTGATGTTTACTGAGGGAACTTTTGTCAAAAACCGAAAATTCTTCATTATATTTCCCGTCAATTACAAAATATTTCTTTAATGTCCCGTATGTTCTGATTGCAGGATAAAAAAGTCTGCTGTCATTATCGTCATTTATAAATCCGGATTTTAAAATATCAATATCAGGCACAGTTAAGGTAAAAATAAGCTCCGATGCCTGTTTGTTCAATGCTCTTATCATATTGAGCTGTGATAATGTGAACCCGTTGAATTCGTCAAAGGCAATAACCGCATCCTTAAAAAATTGTATTTCTTCTATAATATCTATTGCCTTTAATAAAATATCGAAGCATAAATCATTCTCAAAACAAAATGTTCGGTATTCCTTATATATCTTTTGTATATAACCAAGTCTTTTATAATCAGGCATATTTTCATCAAGGCTGTCTAAAACTACTGTAATATCGTCATCATTTACCGCATACTGTTCAAATTCCGATATTACAGCCTTTACCGCCTCTATATTACCGGATTTTTTAAGATCTATTTGAAAACTGTCATCTCCCTTAAGGCTATAGGATAAACGACGAAGCAATATTATTTTCGCCGTATCGTCCATCTTTTTTAAAGAGCCGACGCCGTTCTTATCCAATATTTCGCCTGCAAGCCTTTTAAAACTGTAAATCTGAGGTGACAATATCGCTTTTTTGTTGCTTACCTTAAGCAGGCTGCTCTGTGCCTTTATGGAATACTGTTCGGGTACAATAACAATCAATTTTTTTGACTGATTGCCGGCAATATCCGCCATTTTCAATAAATAATCATAAACCCCGGCAGATTTTCCGCTTGCCACATCTCCTACAAAATATTTTATTAAAGCCATACATGCTCCTACTTATTTTTTAAATATTTATCCTTATAGGCTAAAATTGCGGCAATAGTCTTTCCATCCTTTATTTCTCCGCTGTAGATTAGTTCGCACAAGTCATCAACGTCCCATTCTTCCACCTCTACGTACTCATCAGGATCAAAATGCTGCTCTCCTTTTTTAAGGTTGTGTGCCACATAGATATCAATAATCTCGCTGCTGTAGGCAAACGCCGGTCCATAGCTTATAAGAAACTGTGCATCATCAGCCCTGTAGCCCGTTTCCTCCTCAAGCTCTCTAAGAGCACAGGTTTTCGTAGGCTCTTCAGCAGAATTTCTTCCGCCTGCCGGTATTTCAAGTACATTTCTTGAAATAGGGTTCCTAAACTGCCTTACCATAACTATCTTCCCGTTTTCAAGAACCGGAACAATAGCGGCAGCCCCTTTATGCTCAATGGTTTGAAAATGAGAAATATGTCCTGTATTTGTCTGCATCTCGTCCTCATAATATGTAAAGATTCGACTCTTATGTATAAGTTTTCTGTTTATCCTCTTAATATAATCTTTCATTTATTATAGTTTCCTCTTTCTTAAATATATTTATATCTCACTTAAAAATTAAAAGATTTTCAAATCAAAAGATTTTCGTGCTCTAAACCATATCAAAAAATTTCAGCTGCCTTAATGCCTCATAAACAACAACAGCGACAGAATTTGCAAGATTAAGACATCTTGCATTCTCATTATCAATCATCGGAATCCTAATCGTATGGTCAAGATTTTTTTCGATTAAATCAAGCGGCAAGCCCCTTGTTTCCTTTCCGAAAACCAAAAAACACCCATTACTGTAGTCGACATCGGTGTGCCTATTTTTGCCCTTAGTGGTAGAATAAAAAAACTGTGAGTTCTTAAATCTCTCATTAAGCTCCTCAAAACAATTATAATAAGAAATATCAGCAATATCAAAATAATCAAGTCCGCTTCTTTTCAAATACTTATCAGATAATGAAAAGCCGAGCGGTCTTATTAGATGAAGCTTTGCTCCGGTATTGGCACAGGTTCTTATAATATTTCCCGTATTTTGCGGAATTTCAGGCTCCACTAAAACCACATTAAGTCCCATTTATATATCCTCTTTCAATTCTTATTTTCTATTCTTTATAAAGATGATTAGCTTATAGGCTAATAATAAGGCTCCCAAACAGTGCTCTTTATAGCCCTGTCCACATCTTCATCACAAGTGCCGGCCGGATTTTGCGCCCTTGCCTTATCAAACACGGCTCTTCCGACACTTAGAGAAATTTCCCTAAGTCTGTCAAAGGCGGGAAGA
>CAUUGW010000144.1:0-4062 GCA_963544785.1 uncultured Lachnospiraceae bacterium
AGCGGGATGTCGTCGCTTTATAACAGACTCGGAGCGGACATTATCGTTGTGCCTGAGGGCTATGATGCAAAAATTACAAGTGCCATATTAAGAGGCGAGCCGAACACTTTCTTTTTTGAAAGATCCGTCTATGAGCGTGTAAAAAAGATACCGGGCGTGGAAAAAGCCACTTTTCAATTATTTTTAGCCACACTGTCCGCCGGTTGCTGTTCCTTTCCCATACAGGTTATAGGTTATGATGACAATTCCGACTTTTTGGTAAAGCCTTGGCTTATGCGTCAGGTAAAATTACCGTTAAATAAAGGCGAAATAATTGTAGGAGCCAATATTGTCGGGGATATTCATCAGAACGTCAAATTTTTTAATCAGGAGTTTAAGATAAAGGGTCGTCTGTCAAAGACCGGAATGGGATTTGATAATACCGTATTTATGAGCTTTGATGAGGTGTTAAGGCTGTCTAAGGAGTATGCAAAAATTTTAGATTTGCCTATGGAAAATCAGGAAAATCTCATCTCAAGCGTTATGATTAAGGTAGATCAAAAAACTGATGTGGAAAGTGTAAAAAATGCACTTGATAAAGAGTTTAAAGGTGAGGGGATTTATTTCCTTGCCGCCCAGTCCATAATGAATGAGATAGGAAAGCATACGCAGAATCTGCTTATGTTTATCTATATTTTGATAGCTCTTGTATGGGTTTTGGTATTTGCAGTTCTTATTCTTGTTTACAGTGTTTCTATAAGAGAAAGAAAAAAAGAAATCGCAACCTTGCGTATAATCGGAGCTACTAAGCGTAAAGTAAAGAGCATTATATTAAATGAGGTGCTTCTTATTAACATAAAGGGTTCTTTGATAGGAACAGTGCTGTCTTTAGCGGTCTCTATTCTGTTTTCAAATGCTTTCAGTGAGGCTTTTAAGATGCCGTTTTTATCGCCGAATTATATTTTGATGTTTGTTTTAGGCGTTATAGTTGTTTTTATAGGTACTGCTATGGGACCTTTAGCGGTGTCGGTTGCTTTAAATAAGATGTTGAATCAGGAAATAGCCTTGCTTTTAAGAGAAAATGATTAAAAGTATAAAAAATAGCTGTTGTAGAAAGTCGTAAAAGCTTTCTACGGCAGCTATTTTTTTATATTATGCTATGCAGTTTTGAGTTAAAATAATTACGGTTCAATTATATTGAACGGATTGGTTTCCTTGATGGGGAATTGATTCATATTTTCCATCATAAGTGTCAAGAGCTTTTCATCGCCCTCTACTTTGACAGCCTTTTCTACCGTTTTCTTATCGTTTGACAGTATAGCAAAGAGTGCGTTCTTAGGACAGGTAATGGACACATCAGGCTTGTCGGACAGCGTATTTTCATATACCAACACCACTCCGTTTTTTACACGAAGCATATGATTTTCTTTAACATCAGGCAGTGTTACATTCATAATAAAATCATAGTCAGAAAGTTTCTGTTTGTCCATAACGATTGCCATATAATCAAACAGAAGAGGTGCGGAAAGCGTTCTGACCATACCGTCGTCACTCTTTGTGGAAGCGGTGAAATTGGCATTGCCATGTCTAAGCTCCTGTGCGGCGGTCAGGTACTCATTACGCCACGGACCGCATTCCGACTGATATCCTAATTGTTCCAAAGCATCTGCACACAACAGACGTGCATCGGTGTTTGCAGGATCTGCAAATACGATGGTGTTGGTGACTTCAGCTACCCATCTGTATTCGCCCTTGTCAAAGTCCGCCTTTGCCATTTCAAGCACCTTGCCTACATCTCTCATATATTCCACCCATTTTTTTGCACTCTCGGTCGGCATAAGCGGGTTAAGATTGACGGGATTGCTGTCATACCAGCCCATAAACTTCTGATATACCGCCTTTGAATTGTGTGACACCGTGCCGTAGTATTGGCGAGTGTACCAGATTTTGTTAAGTTTATCAGGGAGTTTAATCATATTGGAAATCTCATCGCTTGTGTAGCCCTGATTGATATAGGTAAGAGTCTGATCATTTATGTACTTATACACAGCGGCGGTGTTGACCATATAATTGTTTACCACATCATTTCCCCAATGCGGCCAGTTGTGCGACTGGAATGATACTTCCACGTCTTTACCGTAAAGGGTTATGGCTTCGGTGATGTATTTTGCCCAAGCGGCACCGTCACGAACCTCAGCTCCACGCAACGTGTAGAGGTTGTGGAGCGTTCCTGTACAGTTTTCAGCAAGCCAAAGTGCCTTATGCTCCGGTAACCACGTGTTCATTTCGGTAGGAGCTTCCGTACCCGGTGTGAGCTGAAATTCAAGCTTGACTCCGTCAATAGTAATCTTTTCTCTAGATTTTTTAATCTCATAGCTTGGAGTCATAAACGATACGGTACCTATGGATTGTCCCATTCCGATACCCTGTGCCAGCTTGCCGGTCACACCCGGTTTAAGCAGAATTCCGTACTGATAATTGCTTCGACGTCCCATACCTTTTCCGGCATAAATATTTTCTTTTGTAGAGTGTTCGGTAAAGCCTTCAGGGGTGATAACAGGGATCTTACCGCTTTTAAGCTGTTCCTTAATTGGAAGCTTTTCGTCCGCTTTTTCATCATTTGATATAACACCGGCGATACCGCCGAAATGGTCTACGTGAGAATGTGAAATAATGACGGCTTTTACCGGAAATTTACCGAGATTCTTTTCAATAAGCTGCATTGCCGCCTGACTGCACTCAACGCTCATAAGAGTATCAAAGACAATCCAGCCGGTTTTGCCCTTAACAACAGTCAGGTTTGACATATCATAGCCACGCACCTGATAGATGCCGTCCGCCACCTCAAAAAGTCCGTAGGCGTGGTTATTTTTGGTATTCTCCCAGAGGCTGGGGTTTACACTGTCAGGGGCTTTTTCATAATCATTAAGGAAATCATAGGCTTTCTGACTCCAAAGAACCGTACCGTTCTCGTCTTTGAGTTCAAGAGTCTCCGGTGCATCTATAAGACCGCGCGTGGCAAACTCGTATTCCTGTTTGTCGTTAAAGTCAAGTTCATCATAGACTGCGGCATTTGCCTTAGCTGTAAACTCAGTGGCGGACTTTACTTCGGCATTTAAACCTAAGGCGGTTTTTTGTGTGTTCTGTTCCGTGCTTCCCGCTTTAGAGCAGGCGGTTAAGGACAGAAGTGTTGTTACAAGAATTGTAGCTGTTAAGCGTTTCATAAATTTTTCTCCTTTCATTTCTTTATTGCTCACGGATTATTGGCGGATTCCAGTTATCAAGTGCAGTCATATCCGGCAGATAAATTCGCATAAACAGATGAAAATTACCATCGGAAACAGGTAGCCAGTTGGACGTATCATCAGGGGCTTCCTTTGACAGAACGATATCCAGTGTGCCGTCATCATTCAATTTGAAAGCGGAGCGATCATTTACGCAGTAGCGATTGATTGGATTATCTATTAGAAAGTCATCTTCACCGTATGCCGTAACCGACCAGAATCCGCCTTTAAGGGTTGGAGGTAGGGATTCAAAGTGGAGATTATATGTCTTTTCTCCGCTGAGTGCATTACCGTTTTCATCAACTTCGGTCTTGGGATAGACAGCCACATCAACCGTGTTGGCTCCAAGCCCGACCAGTGCTACCATAGCACGGTATTTGTACTCCGTTCCGAAATCACCGATAGGCTTTCCGAAATAGTTCCATTGTCCGAGTTTTTTTCCATACTGTGCAGCATCTTCGGTAAGTGTGGTACGAAGCTCTTTAAGCATTTCTGTCCAACGATTTGAAGCATCTTTACCCAAAATAGATGAATCGAAAGTCATACCCGGTCCTACGTTTATTTCGGCAAGTCTTTTTACCACTTCTTTGTCGGAATCTGCCGGCGGATTGTTTTGCATCAGAGCATTTGCGGCATTGAAAAATTCCTCCGGTGTCATAGAAAGAACTTTTTTTACAGGAACGAAATCATTTTCTTTTGAATATGTTCCCGCAGGCGGGGTATATGATTCCTCGTTACCGTAGGCGGAGAGAGGGAAAAGCTTCATCTGTTTTTGAATGTCATACACATTAGGGAGATC
>CAUUGW010000145.1:0-4048 GCA_963544785.1 uncultured Lachnospiraceae bacterium
AAAAGCAAAAAGAAAAACCAATCACGATCTTGTAATTCCGGATACGATAGAAGATAGGAATGTAACAGTGATAAAGCAAAATGCATTTTTTGCTATAGTAGACGGAAAGGTAGATGAAAGCTTAAAATTTTCTTCTGCCATTCTTCCGAAAAATCTAAAAGTGATTGAATCAGGAGCATTTGTTGCCAACGGAATTAAGGAAATCAAATTCCCTGATTCATTGGAGAGAATTGGAGGAAGTGCATTTGCTAAAAATCAACTAACATATGTGTTTATTCCTAACTCTGTTATTGAAATTGGATCAAGTGCATTTGTTAGGAATAATATTACTGAAGTAAATATAGACAATAGTGAAGATGGGATTTCAGTCAATAAGACTGCTTTTATGAGAAACGGTTCACCTTTTGTACTTAAGTATTTGAGAGAAAATCCGAAATGGGTGAAAAAGGATTTTATATATGAAAGAAACGGAAGTGACACCATAAAGATAGAAGGTTTAAGTGATTCAGGGAAGGCAAAAAGAACAACAGATCATAATCTTATAATTCCTGATGTGATAGAAGGAATGAATGTAACAGAGATTGTGGATAACGCTTTTTTGAATACAGAACAGGGGCAGATGGGTGAAACATTTAAATTTTCATCGGTTGTTCTTCCTAAAAACCTTAAAGAGATTGGAAGTGCTGCATTTGCCAGAAATGGAATTACGCAAGTGACATTCCCTGATACATTGGAGATAATCGGAAGCAGTGCATTTTCTCAGAATCAATTAACCTCTTTGTTTATTCCTAATTCTGTGAAAGAAATCGGAGTTACCGCATTTGAAAAGAATAAGCTTAGCAAAGTGGAGATAGACAATACGGAGGACGGAATTGATCTGGCTTTCAAAGTCTTCATAAATAACGGAGCTGACGGAAAAACAGAGATTAAACCGATTTATCTGCGACAAGCTTCTAAATGGACAGTAGATGATTTCACCTATGGTGAAGAGGATGCTGTAAAGACAGATAATAACGGAACAAAGATACCTGTTAAGCTTAAGGCTGTAACCGGATTTTCCGCTAAAGGTTTGGAGAAGCTTAAGACTGTAAAAGATCTGGTTCTTCCCACTAAGAATGATAATGGAGAGAAGCTTGAAGCGGTGGCAGGAGCGGCATTCAGAGGCAGTTTATCAGAAAAGCGTTTTAACACTCTTACGATACCTGAAGGTTATGTGCTGATAGGCTCTATGGCATTTGCACTTAATAATTGCGGCGGAGATTTAGTTCTTCCTGAGAGCGTGGAAGCGGTCGGAATGGGAGCGTTCTTTAGAAATGAATTCACATCTCTTACAACAGGCACAAAGCTTACACAGATTCCGGCTTCTATGATGTTCGGCAACAGGCTGACCGAGGTAACCTTTAAGGGAAATATTGAATCTATAGGAAGAATTGCATTTAGAGAAAACAGACTTGGAGAAATTAAAATACCCGATTCTTTGAAGAGTATCGAACAACAGGCATTTTTCAAAAATACAGGTGTGCCTAAATATGACGACAAGGTTGTGTTGCGTACCGCTTCCGGAAAGAATCCTCAAAAACTGCCCGATAAGGAAAATTATATTATTGACCCGAGCAATCAGGGTACGGATCCTAATATAAATTATAAAGAATGGACAACAGATGATTTTACATATAGCGGCACAAAAGTAACAGGATTTTCAGAGCAGGGATTAAAGAAGATTAAGAGAAATAAGGCTTTAATTGTTCCTGATAAAACACCTAACGGGAAAAATGTTTTATCAATCGGAATAGATGCTTTCAGAAGTCTTGAAACAAACTATGAGATTGAGAGTGTCAAGCTTCCGGACACGGTGCAAGAAATAGGAAACTATGCTCTTCAATTTAATGATTTAACTGAAGTGACATTACCAAAAGATTTAAAGAAGCTCGGTTGGGGTGTATTTATGAATAATAAGCTCACCACCGTACATTTTAATGACAAGCTTGAATATATCGATCAGATTTGTTTCTTCAACAGTAAATTAGGAAAGATTGAGCTTCCGGCAAGCGTTCATACCATTATGAATGCGGCATTTAGAAAATGCGGCTTAACGGAGGTGAAGTTTGCTAAAGACAGTCAATTAAAAATAATTGACAGTTTGGTATTTGCCGATAATGAATTAACGACCATAGAGTTGCCTACAGGAATTGAGAAAATAGGATTTCAGGCATTCGGAAACAAAAAAGCGGGAATAGGAAATAAATTTACAGAACTTAGTGTTCCGGCTACTTTAAAGGAAATAGGCTTCCAAGCATTTGCAAACAATCCGGGTGTGGCGAAATATAATGCGGTAGTGATTCACACACCGAACGATAAAAACCCTGCCGGATTGGTAGATGATCCGGGTAAAACATTTGTAATTGACCCTGAAGTTGTTGCAACGCTTGATGACAAGGCTAAATTAAAAGTGGAGATCGATAAAGCGGCAAAGATAGACAGTAATAAATTAACCGAAAAGTTTCAAAAATTCTTTGTAGGCGTTTTAGATGATGCAAAAGCTGCTTATGCGGACGCTAAGGCATCTAAGGCAAAAGTGTTGGGACTGGTCAACGATTTATCTTGGGCGGTTAAGAGAGCACAGCTTAACAGGCTGATGTTTGAAAAAGAAGTTTTAGATCCTAAGGCGGATACTTTAGATAAAGAAAAATGGGGACAGGTTGAAGAAGCCTATAAAGCGGCAAAGAAATATCTGATGGTAGTTAATATTACTGACGGAAAATTAAACAAATTAATTCACGATCTTGATGTGGCACTGCAAAACCTTAACGGACAGGGTGACTTAAAAGATGCCGATGTCTATGAGGGAGAAGCACATATTGGAAAAACTCGTTATATAGAGCCCTATGATGTAAAGGTTAAGGTATGGGTAAAGGACGGAAAAATTGTTTTTGTAAAAGATAACGGAACAGTCTGTGATGATCCTAATGATGATGAAGAGCATAACAGAGGTTATTTTGAAACAGCAATAGAAATTCTTCATAAATACATAGGGAAAGGAGTAAACTTAGTAAAAAGCAGCAGATTGGGCGGTGATGATTTGAATATCAAAGCAATCTCCGGAGCGACTGTATCTTCCAACGCATTACATGCCGCTATAAAGAACGCATTAGGCAAAATGCCGGCAGACCCTAAACCTCCTGTAAATCCTAATCCGCCTGTAAATCCGAATCCTCCGACAGTTGATCCGTCACCGGATAACGGAGGCTTTATACCGCCGTCGGACAGCGGCAGTTCTTCAGGAGGTTCATCAGGAGGCGGTTCAATCGGAGGTACGGCAAGGACGGAAAATACTATAAAAGATGATGAAACACCGTTAGCTAAATTACCGACTGAAAAGAAGGCATTAATACTTAAGAATAAGAAGATGATCAGGCTTACGGATAAACAGCTTTCAGATGTGATAACGGGCAAGTACACACATATGGAATTGACCGTAGGAGATGTTTCACTTAAAATTATGCCTAAGGACATAAAACCTTTCTTCAAAAACGGAAATGACAAGAGCTATCTGAAAATAAGCAAGCTTAGCGAAAAGGAAATAAAGAGGCTTAAGCTTAACAAGAACACATCAAAGGAAGCAGTTTATAAAGTAGAGCTTATAATTTCAGGTGAAAAGGTGACTAAGCTTAAAAATAAAGTATCGGTTCAAATAGCTGACGCGGGAGAAATAAAGAAAGATATTATTAAAATTCTTTTAGCGGAATCTAACAAAACAATAAAGGCTAAGTACAATAAAAAAGCCGATAAGATAGAATTTAAGACAAATCAATTAGGTATATTTGCTATAATGAATTAATACCGCTTTATAGGAACAGCAGATAAAAATTTGAAAAGTTAAAATTTCCTATAAAGTAAAATAAAAGGACAGGTTCTTTGATAAATGAGTCAAAGGATCTGTCCTTTTACTGTTTCAAGAGCGTTTTATCTCTTGTTTTAAAGGCTGTTGTCTGCTATAATATAGTTGAGAAATAAGCTCGGGGGTAGCACTTACCTCTTCCCTGAAACA
>CAUUGW010000146.1:0-4042 GCA_963544785.1 uncultured Lachnospiraceae bacterium
TGGCTTTGTCTATTCTGTTTTCAAAGCCCGCTCCTCCCGACTGCTTTGTCTTGTCAACACGTGATCTTTCTCTGTGTGCATTTCTTCCGTCATCTTCTTTGTCCTTATCAAAGCTTCTAAAGCCGGAGTTGTTTTGTCCGGAAAATTTATCATTATTATTTCCTTTAAACTTGGATTTATTTCCTCTGTTATCAAAAGAGCCTGAATTGGAACGGGAACCTGTGTCATTTGTGCCTTTCTTATATCTGTCCGACGACTCCTTATTAAATGTCCCGTCTTTTCTGTTATTCAAAAAATTGTTTTTTGAATTATTATCTTTCTTTTCAAATTTTTCGTTTCTGTTATTAGGTCTAACATTACCTCGGGATTCATTTTTGGTATTTTCAGAATTATTAATTTTATTCTGTTGCTTAAAATCTCTTTTAGTTTCCATACCCTGTGTACCGACAGCTCCTGTACCTTGATTTCGTTTATTTAACAATTCAGATGACTGTTTTATTTCCGTTCTTTCTCTTTCTTTTTCCAATCTTTCTTTTTCAAGTCTTTCCCGTTCTTCTTTATCTCTTAACTCTTTTCTTTTTTCATTTATCAGCTGCTCTTCTTTTTTCTTTTCATTCTCGGAATTTTTTCTGTACTCTTCAATTCTTCTCTGTCTCTCAAGCATCTCCTGTTTTTTTTGGTCTTCGATTGAAACCGGAGTATTATTATTTTTTGAAGAATTGACGTTATTTTTTTTCCTGCTGTGATTATTATTTTTTTCTTCCTTACGGGCAAGCTTTGCCAGATGACTTTTATCAGAGATATTTTGCGGATTGAATTTCATAACAATATTATTCTTTTTAGGCTGAGAGCCGTTTTCTGTATTATTATGTCTATCTGTTTGACGGGCAGAAGATACATTTTCTTTTTTTTCAGAAATATCGGGCTTTTTTTCTGTATTTTTTTCTGTATTTGACGAAACGATATTTTCTTCATTTTTTTTAGGTTGGTGACGGCTTTCATAGATTTCCACAGCTTTTTTCGCCTCTTCATCGGTAATACTATTTGCATGACTTGTAACCTTTGCAATATTATTATCGTTTAAGAACGAAATTAGCTCCTTATTACTTATATTCATTTTTTTTGCAAGCTCGTTTACTCTCATTTTTGACATTAATTTACGCCCTCCTTATACAATAACAATATTTTTTCTGCAAATCCTGCATCACAAACGGCAAGACAACTGCGCTCGTCCTTGCCTATAATTTTACCGAGTGACTCCTTATTCAAATATTCAAAACTCTCAATCTCAAGCCGCTTTGCCGAAGCGTATAGTTTATCTTTTGAATTTTCCGAGGTATCTCCTGCTATAATCAACAGCCTGACATAGCCGTTTTTTATTGCTTCATACACCTGATATTCACCGTGTTTTATATATCCCGCCCTTTGACAAAGGCTAATCATCGAATCTAATCTATTACCTTTTATGTTAAAGTTCCTCCATTTTAGATAGCCGCTCCTCTAATTTTAAAAGCTCACCGCTATCAAATTTTATCTTAAAAGCCCTGTCAAAAGCTTTTTTACTGAAAGCTTTCTTTATACAACCGATATCTTTGCAAATACTTGCTCCCCTGCCCGCACTGCATTTAGGATTAATCAATATCCCTTTGCCGTCGAAGCATAGGTGAATAAGGTCTTTCTTCTGTTTTTTTGATTTGCATGCCATACACATTCTTGTATTTTTAAAGAGCTTTGTAACAGCTTTGTCAGTTTTCATCATAAATATTTAAAGCCTGTTCATCAATTACCTCGTTACTGCCCTCGTCTTGGTAATTTTCACTGTCTTCATCATCAAAATATTCCTCATCGTCTTCGTAATATTCATCATCATAGGCTTCATCATAAATATGCCAGTCTTCAATCGCCTGCGTTTCACTTTTTATATCTATCTTATAACCTGTGAGTTTGGCGGCAAGCCTTGCATTCTGTCCCTCTTTTCCGATAGCCAATGACAGCTGTTTATCGGGGACAACTACTCTTGCTTCCCTGTTTTCAATATCAGCCATAACCGAGATAACCTTTGCGGGACTTAGAGAATTCTCAATATATTCCGCCACATTTTCGCTCCAATTTACAATGTCGATATTTTCTCCGTTTATGTCGTTTACTACGGCTCTCACTCTTAGACCGTTGATTCCGACACAGGCTCCCACAGGATCAACATCAGGATTATCGGAATAAACGGCTATCTTACTTCGTGAGCCCGCCTCTCTTGCCACTGATTCTATTTTTACGGTTCCGTCCGACACTTCGGGCACCTCCGCTTCAAACAGCTTTTTTACCAGCTCCGCTCTTGTCCTTGATACCGTGATTTTAGCTCCCTTATTGGTGTCCTTTACCTCCACCACAAACAGTTTTACCCTGTCTGAAATATTTAGAATCTCATCGGATATCTGTTCTTTTTCAGGTAATATTGCATCTATCTGACCCAAGTTTATGCTTATATTGTTATTCGGCAATATCCTTTGAACAACACCGGTTACTAAAGATTTTTCTTTTTCAAAATACTTGTTGAATAATACTCTTCGCTCCTCTTCACGGATTTTTTGCAATATAACATTCTTTGCATTCTGTGTGGCTATCCTTCCGAATGATGAAGAGTTGAGCTTCAGCTCCACCACATCACCGATAAGTGCATCGTGTTTTACCTTTTTAGCCTCTTCAAGCGTGATATGACACACAGGGTCGGTCACCTCATCGACTACGGTTCTAAGAGAAAAAATTTCAAAATCTCCAATTTCTTCGTTATATTCAACCTTGCAATTTTCGGATTTTCCAAAATGGTTTTTATACGCCTGAATCAAAGAGCTTGAAATGGCGTCCAGCATAATATCCACACTGATTGACTTCTCCTTTTCAATCTCCTTTAATATTTTTAACAAGCTATCCTTTTCAGCCTCTTTTTTTCTCTTATCGCCCATTTTTATCTTCCCTTTCATCTTCCATTGATAACCTGATAGAAGCTATACTGTTCTTTTCAAATTTTAACTCGGTATCATAAAATAATAAGCTGACGGTTTTTGAAAGCTCATCAAAACCGTTAAGTATTCCTACATACTCTTTTTTTCCGTTATCATCAGGCTTAAACAAAGTGATTTTAATCAATTTACCTCTGTTAAGCTCAAATTCCTTGTCTTTTTTTAAGGTTCTTGTAAGTCCCGGAGAACTCACCTCCAAAATATAAGAGTCCTCAATAAAATCGTCCACATCAAGAAGCTTTGAAAGTGCTCTGCTCACATTCTCGCAATCATCTATTCCGACACCCGAATCCTTGTCAATAAAAACCCTTAAATAATAGCCCTCTCCCTCTTTGACATAATCCACATCATATAATTTCAGCTTTTCTTTCTCAAGTATAGGCATCAGTATATCAGTAATTTTCTTTTCATAAAGCGTAGACTTTTTCATATTTGTCCTCCATACACGAAACAAAGAGTGGAACAAGTCCACTCTTTCTAAGCCAAATCAACCCTTACATTATAACACCAAACAAATGCCAACGCAAGAGATTTTTTCATTTATTTATTAAACCGGTGAAAATTCTGATTTCGGCAAGTCACAGACAGGACAGGTCCAATCATCAGGCAGATCCTCAAACTTTGTTCCCGGATTTATTCCGTTATCCGGATCTCCCGCCTCTTCATCATAAACATATCCACACACGCACTCAAACTTTGCCATTCTAAATCCTCCTTTTACAAAAGCCTTAAAAACTCTCCTTATGCTACCGCTAAATACTATCATAACTGCCAATAAAAAGCAATAGTATAAATCGACAATTCCCTTAATATATTCCTTAATCATTAATCACAACACTATTTTGATCTCTCCATCTTCCATATTCTTCTATGTCTTTTTTTACATATTGCCAACAACATATATTGCTTAGATTCAAATCAAATTATATTGCATATACATTCTTTAGCAATGGGATAAATATATTATATGGGAGTGATTTAACAGTTATGAATGATACACAATTATAATCTTATGTTTGCACACA
>CAUUGW010000147.1:0-4031 GCA_963544785.1 uncultured Lachnospiraceae bacterium
GATCCCCTCTTTGTATCTTGCTGTTATCTCTCCGTCTGCTGAGAAGAGGAACACCCTTGCCCTTTAATCTGACCACCGTTCCCGTAGCAGTTCCGGGCTTTATGCTGTATATTACCTGTCCGTCTACGGTGTCCACCAATATATCACCGCCAAGAGCCGCCTGTGCAAATGAAATTTTTACATTTGACGTTATATCCGTACCGCGTCTTATAAATACGGGATGAGGTCTTATATAAATGCTGACCATCAGGTCTCCTCTTGGTCCGCCGTTTAATCCGGGCTCTCCCTTACCCGATATTCTCACCATATTTTCCTGATCAATTCCCGCCGGAATGGTCACCGCTATCTTGGTTCTGCTTGTCTTATACCCCGTACCTCCGCAATCGGGGCATCTTTCTTTTATTATCTTACCCGAACCGTTGCAGTCGGGACATGTTGAAACATTTTGCATAACACCGAGCGGTGTACGCATAGTCTGAACGACCTGTCCTCTGCCTCCGCATTTTGAACAGGTGACGGGTGTTGTCCCCGCCTTGGCTCCGGTCGCCCTACAGCTGCCGCACTCTTCTTTAAGATTAAGCTGCAATTCCTTTTCACAGCCGAATACAGCCTCCATAAAATCTATCTGCACCGATGTTCTTATATTTTGACCCTTGGAGGGACCGTTATAGCCCCTCCTTGAGCCTCCGCCAAACATACCTCCGAATATATCGCCAAAAATAGAACTGCCGAATATGTCCGAAAAGTCCATATTGCTGAAATCAAATCCGGCTCCTCCCGCACCATCAAATGCCGAGTGCCCGAACTGATCGTATTTTGCTCTTTTATCAGCGTCACTTAATATGGCGTAGGCCTCCGAGGCCTCTTTAAACTTTTGTTCCGCCTCTTTGTCCCCCGGATTACTATCAGGATGATATTTTTTGGCTAACTGTCTATATGCTTTTTTTATCTCATCTACGCCGGAGTTCTTACTGACCCCCAATACCTCGTAGTAATCTCTTTTTTCTGCCATAATATAACCTCTATTATCAATTTTTATACTTCTTTAAAATCTCCGTCAACCACGTTATCATCATTTGCGGCGGCAGACTCGTTATTTGCACCGTTCATATCGGCTGTGCTTCCTGAACCCATATCGGAAGCAGCTCCCGCTGCACCCTGAGCATTCTCATACATCTTGGCAAACAGGTTTTGACTCTCTGTCATCAGTTTTTCCTGTGCAGCCTTAATATCCTGTATCTGTGCATCCGTCAGTGTGGCAGGATCGACATTTTCAACAAGCTTCTTAAGCTCATCTATGTTGCCCTGTATCTTTGCCTTATCATCCGCACCTATCTTGTCTCCCACTTCGTTTAATGCCTTCTCTGTCTGGAAGATGATGGAATCAGCATCATTTTTTGTGTCCACGGCCTCTTTTCTCTTCTTGTCCTCAGCCTCGAACTGTGCAGCCTCTTTTACCGCCTTTTCAATATCTGCATCCGACATATTTGATCCTGCGGTAATGGTAATATGCTGCTCTTTTCCTGTACCCAAATCCTTTGCGGATACATTTACGATACCGTTTGCATCTATATCAAAGGTTACCTCTATCTGCGGAACGCCTCTTCTTGCCGGCAAAATACCGTCCAGTCTGAAATGTCCTAAGGACTTGTTGTCCTTGGAGAACTGTCTTTCGCCCTGTGTTACATTGATGTCGACAGCCTCCTGATTATCAGCCGCCGTAGAGAAAATCTGGCTCTTCTTTGTAGGAATGGTGGTGTTCCTTGGAATTAATACCGTAGCCACCCCTCCCATTGTCTCTATCGCCAATGACAACGGAGTTACATCAAGCAATAAAATATCTCCGGCACCGGCATCACCTGCCAGCTTTCCGCCCTGAATACTTGCACCTATAGCCACACATTCATCAGGATTCAATGTCTTGCTCGGCTCCTGACCTGTAAGCATCTTTACCTTATCCTGTACTGCCGGAATTCTGGTAGAACCTCCCACAAGCAGAACCTTTCCGAGCTCTGAAGCACTGATTCCGGCATCCTGCAGCGCTCTTTGAACCGGAGCTGCCGTCCTTTCAACCAAATCCGCCGTCAATTCGTCAAACTTGGCTTTGGTGATATTCATATCAAAGTGTTTAGGTCCCTCAGCCGTTGCGGTGATGAACGGCAGGTTGACATTTGTGGTGGTTGCCGATGACAATTCCTTTTTAGCCTTTTCAGCCGCTTCTTTCAGTCTTTGCAGTGCCATCTTATCATTTGACAGATCAACTCCCTCCTGTTTTTTAAATTCAGAGAGCATATATTCTGTGAGCTTTTGGTCAAAATCATCTCCACCCAAGTGATTATCTCCTGCTGTTGACAATACCTCTATTACTCCGTCACCTATATCAATAATGGACACATCGAATGTACCGCCGCCAAGGTCATAAACCATTATTTTCTGTTCTTTTTCATTATCCAAACCGTATGCCAACGCTGCGGCTGTAGGTTCATTTATAATTCTCTTTACATCAAGACCCGCAATCTTTCCGGCATCTTTTGTAGCCTGTCTTTGTGCGTCGTTAAAATATGCCGGTACTGTGATTACAGCCTCCGTTACCGTTTCCCCGAGGTAGCTTTCGGCATCTGCCTTGATTTTTTGTAATACCATTGCTGATATTTCCTGAGGTGTATATTTCTTTCCGTCAATCTCCGTCTTAAAATCCGTACCCATATGTCTTTTAATTGAAGATATTGTCTTGTCCGCATTGGTTACCGCCTGTCTTTTAGCCGGCTCTCCGATAAGTCTTTCTCCTGTCTTTGTAAAAGCTACCACCGACGGTGTGGTTCTTGCACCTTCCGTATTAGTGATAATTACAGGCTTTCCGCCCTCCATTACAGATGCACATGAATTTGTTGTTCCTAAGTCTATTCCTATTATTTTTCCCATAACTTTTCTCCTTTTTACCATTAAACTGTAATATATTTTAACTGTTTATAGATTCTTAACTTTTATATGTTTTATATTCGGGCTACTTAGCCACCTTTACCATTGAATATCTGACTATTGTGTCTTTATACTTATAGCCTTTCATCAGTTCTTCCACTATTATATCGCTGTCCGTATTTTCATCTTCCACCTGCATTACCGCATTATGAAAGTCCGGATTAAATTCCTCTCCGACTGCCGGTATTATCTCGACATTAAGCTCCTTTAATGTGGTATTCATCTGTTTATAAACCTGCAACATTCCTTTAACAAAAGGATCTTCAGTATTTTCATCTATTCCCTTAACCGCCATATCGAAGCTGTCCACTACCGGAAGAATTTTTTCTATTATGTCCTTTGCTCCTATATCATACATTTTGTTTTGCAGGGCTTCATTTCTTTTTCTAAAATTTTCAAATTCCGCCAACTGTCTTGTATACTTATCTTTAAGCTGAATCACCTCTTCTTCAAGTTTCTTTATTTTCTCTTCTTTATCATTTTTCTTAAAAAAGCCTTTTTTCCCTTTTTTATCCTTTTCACCCTCAGTCCCCGAATCCGTTTTTATATGCTCTTTTTTTCCTGTAGGCTCAGTCTTTATATCCTCTTTTTTATCTGATTTATCGGAATTTTCATTTGTATCCTCAATCGGTTCTTTTTCCAATTCCTTTTCATTATTTTCCGCCATTATTAAAGCTCCTTTCTATTCGTCATTATCTATTTTAAAAATGCTGTTAAGCTGTATCTTCAATGTCTTTAATGCCCTGACAACGTTTTCATAGTCCATTCTCTTAGGTCCTATGATTCCTACAGTACCTGTCAAATCTTTACCGAGACTGTATGTAGCCGTCACAATGCTGCAATCCTTAATATCCATAGCAGAAGCCTCATCTCCTATGTAGATCTGAATTTCATTTTTCTCATCTCTTAATTCATTTACAAGCTCATTTAATTCCTGTTGCTCCTCGAATACGGAAATAAGCTTCATGGCGTTATCCTGCTTGCTTAACTCAGGATACTTGAATATGTTGTTGGCTCCGCTTGTAAAGATTTTTACCCCCTCTTTACTCTGA
>CAUUGW010000148.1:0-3943 GCA_963544785.1 uncultured Lachnospiraceae bacterium
GTATTGCTTCCGTTCCCCCTATAAAAGAAGGTGGCAATACACCTAAGCCTATTGCAAATACTCTTTTTAAAATTCCGGCAAAAAAATAAGAGGGCAAAGAAATACCGAGCATTGCAAGGGCTACAATTATATAATCTGTATTCTGATACTGTTTTTTAGCTGCCAATATTCCTAAAGGAACAGCCAATAATACCTGAAAAATCAATGCAAAAAATGCCAAAAAAAATGTTGGCGGAATGTACTTTGCTATGATTTCCGTAACCGGCTTTTGATATATAAAAGAAACTCCGAAATCTCCTTTTAATGCACTCTTTAACCAGTCAATATATCCTTCAACTACGCCTTTATCAAGACCGTAGGCTGTTTTCATTTTTTCCACCATTTCCGGTGTTATTTTAGGATTACCCGATGTAATATTCGATACATAATCGGTGGGCATATTTCTTATAATAAAATATAAGATAACGGATACACCCAGCAGTACAAATATACTCACGAGCAATCTGTTTATAATATATCGCTTCATATAATGCTAACCTGCTTTCGTCTTATTTAAGAGGTTTTCTCAAACATATCAGATGAATGGACAAAAAGCCCATCCATCTGATAAAAGTCATCTATTGATTTTTATTTAAATTATTGCATTTCTACAGTTTCTATTTCCTGCGGATAGCTCCAATATGGAGTAACCTCTTTAGGAAGTGTATCAAGATTAATTGTTGCAGCATTATAAATTTCCATATTCTTTCTCTGATATACAGGCATATAAACGGCGGCGTCCATAATTATATCAAGCTCTTCAGCCACAAGCTTTCTTCTTTCCTCAAGGTCAAGTGTCTGTTTAACCTTTGCTATTATGCCGTCAAGCTTATCATTATAATAGCAATGTCTGTTTGAACCGCCCTTGCTTGAGAAAATCTGTGTTAAATCACAGTCCTTTGAATTAGACCACGCCATTACCCACATATCAAGAGCGCCTGATTCCACCTTATCCGACAATACATTGAACTGTAAATCGTTTACCACCAAATCTCCGCCCATAGCCTCAAGGTCGTTTTTCATCTGTGTCAGGATTGGAGTGGAGGGGTGGTTTTTAGCATCACCGATACCTGCGTTTATTACAAGCGGATTTCCTTTTTTATCTACGAGCTTTCCGTCCTTTAAGGTATAACCCGCCTTTTCAAAATATTCCTTAGCCTTTGCAACATCATAACCGTAGTATTCCTTGGCATCGCTTGGATACTCCGGAAGTGTCGGAACCATAGGACGCTCTATCACCTGTGCAAGCTCTCCGTAATATGAGGATACTGCAGGCTTCCTGTTCATCAGATGCATAAGACCCTTTCTCACATTAACGTCGGGAACGGTTTTTGCATTTATTGCTATATAACCGTAGCCCGCATTATCAACCAAAGAATAAGACGCCTTATCGGGATTGTCCTTAACATTCTGTACTATTTCTAAAGATGCGGACGGGTCTGTAATATCAAGTTCTCCGTTTATAACCTTATCCACCTTATCCTCAGTATTAACCACCTGGAATTTCAGATTGGGTATTTTGGGAGTTCCTTTAAAGAAATTCTCATTAGCCTTTAATGTCACTATATTATTATCATAAGATTCAAAAACATAAGGTCCGTTGCCCATAGGTGCTGATGTCAGGGCTTTTAAAGATGATAGATCTCCCTTTTTGAAATCCTTACCGTAATAAGCTTTGCTTAATATATTCTGATTGGCAAGATTGATATCACCTATTATATCCACGGAGTCCATAAGTACGGTACAGGTCAAATCATCAATTTTCTTTATTCCCGAAATCTCGGTAACGTCTATACCGTCCTCCAAATTACCCTTAGCTATCTGCTTCTTGAAATAAGATACCGCATCATAGTTTGCTTTATACTTCTCATACTCCACCTTTGCCACGGCTTCCAGCATCTTTTCAGGTGTATCTATCTTTTTTGCCTCATCTTCTTTAAATACACCCTCTGATACAAGATATTCAGTCCACGTCCTGCCGTCGCCTATATCGGCTGTAATATCTCCGCTAAACCAATTGTCGATATTTGTAGCCTTACAGTATTCAAGGAAATCTTCAAAGCTTATCTTATCGGTAGAATATTTAGCCTCTACATCTTTTAATAATTTATTATAATCGGGGGTATCATATAAATAGTCTTTAAGACCCACTATGTCTAAAGAATTAAATGTGGACATTCCGTCATATGAGGGATCAGCCAAACACATATATGTAAATATTACATCATCTATGGTAACCGGAGAGCCGTCGGAATTCTTGACACCCTCATTTATTTTAATGGTGTATAAGACCTGAGAATGTCCGTCATCGGCTTTTACCTCTTCCTGTTCTATATGTCCCATCCAGTCTATTAAAACACCGTCCTTATCTCTTACGGATATCGGAGACCATATCATATCAAGCACCATTGCATCGGGATTTGTGTTATAAAACAGCGGATTCCACACCGCATTAAGCACATCGGATCCGATTACCAATGTGTCATACTTCGACGTACTCTTAACATCGCTTTGTTCCGTTTGATTTCCCGTTTGAGCATCTGAAGAAGCGTCATTTTTCTTACTTCCGCAGGCTGTCATAGAAAATACCATCATAGCCGCTAAAACACCGGCTAAAATTCTTTTTTTCATCATTGTTTTTTAATTCTCCTTTCAAACTCTTATAAATATATATTAAAATAGCTATATTCATCTATATATAAGCAATTATAATTCCTTAAGATGAACTTTATATAAGCTTCTGTAAATCCTTTACCAGATTTTCTATAGTACCGTCCGCATATGGAACTTTAAGCCTTGTCCTTGATATCATATCTTCATAAAAATATTTGGCTGACAGCTTGCATAGATTTAAATAATCCGCAAACGCTCCTCTGAAATCTTTTTTCATTATTATAAAATATTGAAGAGCACAAAGCTGTGCAAGCACATAATCAATATAGTAAAACGGCATAGTAAAGATATGCTGCTGTTTCTGCCATATTCCCCCTTTTGAGAAAAAGCTTTCGTCATCATAATTAATATGAGGTCTGTACTGTCTTTCCAAATCAAGCCATACCTTTTTCCTGTCCACAGGTGTCATATCGGGATTGTCATAGACTATATGTTGAAATTCATCTACCATACAGCCGTACGGTATAAAACAGATTGAGTCTTCCAAATGTTGTTTCCTATAGTCATCTCCTCTGTCCTTAAAAAACAAATCTGCATATTTTTCTGTAAAAAACTCCATAGACATCGAGTGTATCTCTGCGGTTTCCATTGTGATATCGTTATGCTCTATTATTTCATCATTCGACACATAATATCCCTGAAAAGCGTGACCGCATTCGTGTGTTATAACATCTACATCGTGACTTGTTTCATTAAAGTTGGCAAATATAAACGGGGATTTGTATCTCGGAATATATGTCATATATCCGCCTGCTCTTTTGGTCTTTCTTCCCACTACGTCAAACAGCTCGTTTTCTCTCATAAAACTGTAAAATTCATCTGTTTCTTTTGACAAATCCTTATATAATTTTGCACCCAGTTCGAGTTTTTCTTCATCAGTTCCGTAAGGAACCGGATCCCCTTCCTTAAAATAAACCCCGTTATCAACATAGGTCAATTTATCAAGTCCGAGCCTTACTCTCCTATTTTCGTGAATCTTATCCGCTAAAGGAACAAGATATTTTTTAACATACAGCCTTAATTTTTCTATTTCGGCTCTTCCGTAGCTGTTTCTTCCCATTCTGATATATCCGAGAGCGGTAAAATTATCAAAGCCTAAAGACCTTGCCTGTTTTGTCCTGTTTTCAATCAGAGAAGCATAAATCTCATCAAGCTTATCGGCATTTTCATCAAAAAATTGCCCCATTTTTTCATAGGCTTTTTTTCTGATTTCCCTGTCCTTATTTACCAA
>CAUUGW010000149.1:0-3941 GCA_963544785.1 uncultured Lachnospiraceae bacterium
GCCGATATGGTGATTGCTGATAAGTATACCGTTAACGAGTCTGAGTATGCCGAATTTAAGTTTGAAAATTTTCCGGATGAATATATAAAAAAAATAGAAAAAGTATTCTATGAGGGAAAAGAAGAGCTGTTTACTCAGATGGACAGAAGAAGCCTGCAGCTTATATCCCAGTGGAACAGAATATATAAAAAGAAAGTATTTCATGATGTCCGCTTTCCCGTGGGGAAGATACATGAAGAAATTTATGTAGTGCATAAAGAACTTTGGAATTGTGAAAAAATAGTTTTTGCGGATATTAAACTGTATGCATATCTGCAAAGAAACGGCAGTACTATGCATTCGCAGGCAAAGGGGTATGAGGGCATTTTAAACGGTGTAGAGGGCTATGAAAAAAGGATTGAATTTTTTGAAGAGCGTTTTCTTCCTCAATTTGCCGTTTCCACAAAATTCATGCTGCTGGAATACTTAAGAAATAAATTTGAAATGATTTATGAGGAAGGTTATTCGCCGGAGTGCGAGAAAATAGGCCAAATATTTAAAGAAAAATATTTCGGTTATATCCGTGCCGTAAAAGAGGCGGGTATTTTGTCGTTTATGGTTGAAAAAAATGAGCTGTATAAAATAAGAGATATGGAGATTTTGGCAAAAGATCCGTATAAATACTATAACCACCTTGTAAAAAGAAAAAAATCGGCTTCCGTAAAAAGCTTTATAAAGCGGATTTTCAGAGGTTTTTTATATTATAAGCGTTATAATTAACGTTTAGTTTGTCCGGGAAAATATCCATATCCTCTTATTGAACGGAACATGGAAGCGGTTATATAAATCGCACTTATAACGGAAACTGCTTCTGCCAGTCTCCAAAACCAAGGCTCTTTGAAAGCCAGTATCAAGCGTCCCTTATAACCTGATGGAACTATAACGCTCAGTTCATGATTAACATCGGTTGTTATTTTTAAAAAATTTCCGTTATAATCCTTTGCGGTATATCCCGGATAATTCCAAAGAGGAAATATTATCAGAGAATCTTTGCCGGAGTCGTTTATAATTTCAATATCAAAGCTCAGATAGTCTCTTTTTACATTTGATACATAAGTACGTTCTCCCTCGACAAGTATATCGGTATGCCTGTAAGAAGTGGAGCCTGCATCCACTCCGCGAGGAAGATATAAGGTATCAGAGCTTTCCTGCACCGAGCTTACGTCCTCATATCTATTGATATCGGTTTCTCCGTTTACCTTGGCACTCATAAGTCCTATTGCTTGCCAAAGGGTGAGGCATATAAGAAAAATCCACAAAGCATATGCCAAAATTTCGGAATGTTCCTTTATTGAAACATAAGTAAATACCGCAAGTGTCGATATAAAAATAACCGAAAGAATAAAGTACCTGAAGGGAAATTGTAAATACTCTCCGATAAAAACGTACAGTAAGAACAGTTTCTTTTCCAAAAAATCGTACGGGAAGATATCCGTACTTAAAAATAATGAAAAAGCGGAAAGCGAAGCAAGCAAAGCCATTTGTTTTTTTCTGATTGTATTATTCGCAGGTATGGAAAAAAGATAAATAGCGGAAATAAAAAGAGCTGATAAAAGAGCTATACCCGGAGTTTCGGGCATGGATCCCGCTATGCCTGTTTTGGTGTCGGACGCCAATCCGTCAGGATTATAGACGGTTGAGAACCATTGCATAAAATTCGTTCCCCTGGACTGTATTTGTCCTCCGAAATTTGCAAGTACCCTGAACCCCAGAAAATAATGAATAAAAGGAACTATAAATCCGGCATTCACAAGGGAAACTCCAATTACGGAAATAAATAAATCCTTTAACCTGTTATCTTTGACAAAGCTATTTATTGTTATAAGGAAAAAAATAAAAGAAGCTCCAAGAACCAGTTCCGTGGTAATAATGTGAGTATTGAGAATTCCGGAAAAGCCCAAGACAAGAAAAAACACTGCCCGTTTTCTTTCAGGAGTTTTTTTATCTGAATACAGCAGCAAATAAAAACCGGAAATGACAAACGGAAGAAATGCAAAGGCTGAATATTCTCCCAACGAGCCGCGATAATAGACATCGATAAGATACCATGCGGAAGAGGAATACAAAGCCGTTCCCAGCAAAGCCGCATCCTTACCTCCGGAAATCAAATAAAAGCATTTATACGATGAAAATACCACCAGAGCATTAATAAAAAACACATAAAGCTGATAGCATTTATATAAGGGAATACCGATAATATGAAGTACTGCGGGAAGATATAAAAGTATGTCTCCGTAATAAACTCCCGTAGGATATCCGTGGTCGTAGTACCAGCCCAGCTGAAGTCTTACAGGAAATTGCCCCTGAAGAAGTCCCTCAGCTATTTGTCCCATTCTTCGCAGATGAAAATATTCGTCATGCACGTGAAATATATACGGCAAAAACAGGGGCAGCGATATTAAAAATAATATAAGGACAAGGGTGGAAAATGTAAGTTTATTTAGACTTTTTTTTGACAGTAAATCCGTTTTTTCCATTTATTCAGCTTATCTTTTACAGGTTAAGGATTAACTTCGGCGACTTTTATTACCAGTATATCATTTATAATGCGCATAGATCCTTCTTTAGGGAAAAGAGGCATATTCTTATATTCGTTTGCGGATAAAATATCTTCATCCGTAATCAGATTAAGCTCAAGCCCCAGTTTTTTTCTTGCTACTCCGCCCCAGCTCCTTGCGGCGCTGTTCCCGCCCCAAAATTCTCCGAAACGTGCGTAAGGATTTGCCTTTTGAAAAGCGTCGGATTTAAAAAACATCGGACTATCGGAAGGAGAACCCGTTATAAAAACAGGAATTTCGCAGATATTATAGCCTTTGTCTATTGCCATTGCCACCATCATATTCTCCATGGTGCAGACCGTTTCCTCACCCTGCATCATTGAAAGCTGATCGTTGGAAATGATAGCCGCATTTGACCATAGTACGAGAAAAGCGGCGGCTACAGGCAAAAATTTCAAAATGCGCCGCCTGCTCAAATTCAAAGAAAGGTCAATAACTAAAGAGGATAATACAGCGGGGAAAATGAATACTCCTCCTGCCATAAGGATGGTAAGTTCGGCGCTTGGAGCTATTACAAGTATAATGGCTGAGCTTACCGGCAGAAGTAATATAAAAACTGCATAAATTAAAAATAATATAGGGGAAAAAGAATGATTATTTTTTTTGAAAGCCGCACACAATACTACTGAAATATATAATACTGTGATAATAAAAAGTATAAGACAAAAGACTCCGTAATAAAAATAGGAATAACAAAGAGTATAATCAAGGAAAGCCTTATAGCAGCTCACTATACTTAACGGAAGATTAAGAGCAATATTGAGCGGGCTTATTTCATCCGCACCGAGATAAGAGGCTATGGATATATTCCATATACGCCTGTTTATCGCATAAAATAACATATAAATAATCATTCCGAATATCAAGGAAAATACAAAACTGGCGGGAATATATAATGCTTTTTTCAGATCCGATTTATATTCCGGGCGTTGTAATAAAAGCCTGATTTGTTTTAAAAAGCACATATGTACCGTCAGGAATATAATCCCGATATAAGCCTGATAACAGCTCATGGATAATGCAATAAAGCAGCCTGACGTTAGGTATGCCAATACCGCTTTTTTAGAGAATGCCGGTGTAAGGCGGGGAAGACCTTTTACTATTATGTAGGCTGAAATTGCCGAAAACAACATCCCTATTCCGTATGACACCGTGGTATATTGATAAGAAAGAGTGTCACATACAACGGGAGATGCTGAAAAAACAAAGCCGAGCAGGTATTTTGAAGTGCGGCTTTGTATATCAAGCGCTTCGCAGAGTATTGCATATGCAAGGCTTAGACTTAAGAAGAAAAGTATTGAGTTAAAAGCCGTATTTACGATGCCGAATCTGAGCCTGTCGAGT
>CAUUGW010000150.1:0-3920 GCA_963544785.1 uncultured Lachnospiraceae bacterium
AGCTATGATTACAGCTCCTATCATCGGTATTCCATAAGGACTTAGCAAAAATCCAATGATAAGTGCTTCTATTGCTACTCTTGTATTGTGTAGCATAAAGAACGAGCCTATGGCAACAAATACACACATCAGCATTAGCAAATACAATATCGCTGTTCCTATACTAAGCAAGAATGTTAAAAATGCGGTCAAAATGCTTAACAGCAGGCTGATTGGGAACAAGATTATTTTTATTATCCATCTCATTGATTCACCACCGCCTTTGCTAATGGAATAACTGACACAATGGCTTGAAATATTTTTCTACATATCATAAAAGCCTCCTTTTCGATATTTTGTTTGATTTTAAAAATAGGGATACAGTGCTGAAAGCTCCTATTTATCAAGCTTTTTCCTCTGTATCCCTATTATATCTCAAGCCCACCGTTCTTATACCTATCCTTATTAAAGCTATTTCTCATAATAAAAACTATATTTCATAGTAATCCTCATTATGTGCTATTTCATTCATTAATTTTTATCATAGGTCGTACGACTTTATGTCACATAATACAAGTTGTACATAGCCTACCACTTTTGTTTATTATTGTCAATATTTGTCAACTTGAATTTTGTGGTATAAATTCCAAAACCTGATCGTTCTTGTCAAATCTGATTCCCTGTGTTATAATAATATAGAAAATTTTACACTTGCAGATATGGTTCATCGGTAGAACATTGGCTTCCCAAGCCAAGGAGGCGGGTTCGACTCCCGTTATCTGCTTAGAATCTGTGACTTAAGTCAGCGACTTTACAATATCTTTATCAGTTGCTGAAAGTGAAATAAATCATCAAGATTAATATAATAAAAATAGAATTAAATCTCTGAATGTCATAAAAACTCATGATAAGAACTGTACCTACAAACATTCATATCCACATGACCGTCTACAAAAATCACTCCCTCATTTTCAAGTAATTCCACCTGTCTGTTAGACCCGCCAAAAGCAAAGGCGGAGCTTACTTTCCCGTCCTTTGTCACCACCCTGTGGCAGGGAATGGTTGAGGGATCCGGATTCACATGAAGTGCATATCCCACCACCCTTGTCCATTTTTGATTTCCCGCCATCTTTGCAATCTGTGAATAAGATGCAACTTTCCCTTTCGGTATTTTCTTTACGGCATCATAGATCAACTCAAATGTATTTTTTCTCATATTTTTTTCCATGTTTTTTTCTTCCACAACTGAAAACTCTCCTTTTAAGATTTCTAAAACTGTCTTAAAATATCATTTCTTTACAGGTATACTATCACGAAAAATTTTTCTGTCAATATTTTATTAAAAAGATACAATTCCTCTTTTCAAAGCACGGTTGTCTGTGATAAAATCACAGACACAGGCTTTAACTTTTGTTTTTTATAAAATATAAAAAAATAATATAGAAAGGAAATGGTAATTTATTTAAAAATTATCATATAATATTAATATGGCATTTGACGGAACGGTAATAAGGGCTTTGGCTAATGAACTTTCACAAAATTTAGAAAACGGCAGAATAAGCAGAATTATTCAACCCGAAAAAGATGAAATAATGCTGATAATAAGGGGGATAGGAAACGATAAGAGATTATTAATTTCAGCCAACCCGTCAATCCCTCTCATATGCTTTGTGAATGAAAATAAAGCGGCTCCCGATAATTCGCCCGCCTTTTGTATGCTTCTTAGAAAACATATATTAAACGGCAAAATAATATCGGTAACACAGATAGAGTTTGAAAGGGCAATAAAAATAGAGATAGAGCATTTAAATGAAATGGGAGACATGGGTAAAAAATATCTCATCATAGAAATAATGGGAAAACACAGCAATATTATTTTAGTGGACGATAAAGACATTATTCTTGACGGGATAAAAAGAATAACTCCTGAGATAAGCAGCATCAGAAATGTTCTGCCAAGTGAACCCTATTTTATTCCGAACTCAAATAAGCTTAACCCTTTAAAGTCCGATACCGACTGCATAATTAATTCAATAAGTAAAAATAATTTACCTGTATTTAAAGTAATATACGAAACAATATCAGGCTTCAGTCCGGTACTCGCAAATGAAATATGTTATATGTCAAAGATAGAACCTGAGAAAAAAGCGTCCGATCTTGATAATAAAGAAACGGAAAGCCTTAAAAAAGCTCTTAATATTATATTTAACATATTAAAAAACAATGAATTTAATCCCGTTATTTATTATAAAAATAACACTCCAAGAGATTTTTCGGCATTCCCGTTGTCAATATTTGAAAGCATAAATAAAATAAATCAGCCCACAATATCAGATGCCATATTGAATTTTTATTATGAAAAGGCAAAGCATGACAGGTTAAAACAACAGTCATCGGATTTAAGGCAGTTAATAAACAACTTAACCGCAAAGAGCGTAAATAAGCTTAAAATTCAGGAAAAACAATTAAGCGATACACTGAAAAAAGACAAATATAAGCTGTTCGGAGAGCTGTTAAACGCCTATTTATACGACATAAAGGAAAATACACCGTACTATGAGGCAATGAACTATTATGATAATAATAAAACAGTCAAAATCCCGCTTGATCCCTCATTATCTGCTGCAAAAAACTCCGTAAAATACTATAACAGGTATAATAAATTAAAACGTACGGCAACCGCCCTTGATGAACTTATACCGGCTACCATGCAGGAGATAGAATATTTAAACGGCATAAGTATGTATTTGGAAAAGTTAAACTCAAAAGACGACATTTCAGCTCTTAAAGATGACCTTATAAAAAACGGATTTTTAAACAAAAAATCGTTAAAGAAAAATAATAAGAAGATTAAAAATACTAAATTAGAGCCGTTACACTATATAACAAAAAACGGTCGAGATATATTTGTCGGAAGAAACAATGTGCAAAATGATGAACTGTCATTTAAGCTTGCAAATAAGAACGACTGGTGGTTCCACGCCAAAAATATTGCAGGATCTCATGTTATATTACGCACCGGAATAAACGAAGACATAGAAGATGAGGACTTTGAAACAGCCGCACGTCTGGCGGCGTTTTACAGCTCATCAGACAATGCAAAGATAGAAATAGACTACACCCAAAGAAAAAACCTGATAAAACCGCCGGCATCAAAAAGCGGCTATGTAATATATCACACCAACTACTCTATGCTGATAGACAACGATATTTCAGGCATATCTCTTTACAACAGTTAAATAAGAAAAGAGGGCTGTTATAATTCCTCTAAAACAGCTCTCTTTTTAAAATCAATTATCATCAATCAATGGTGTAGTACTGTTAAGACTTATTAAGACAGTGGACAGGTTGTGCAGAAGCGCCGATGTGGTAGGCTGCATAAAACCTAATAATCCGAATCCTATAAGTAATGAATTGAATCCTATTACCATTTTATAATTGGAATGTATCCTTTTCATCAACTCATCGGACAGACACTTTAACAGCACCAATTCATATAGACTCTGTGCGGACATTGTGATATCTGCTATCTGTCTTGCTATGCTTGCACCGTCATTTACGGCTATTCCGACATCGGCTTCCGATAATGCGGGAGCATCATTTATGCCGTCACCTACCATAATTACTCTATGCCCTCTTGCCTTTTCCTCCTTTATGAAGCTTGCTTTATCTTCGGGCAACACCCCTGCCTTAAAATAATCAACTCCTATTTTATCGGCAATCGCCGCAGCGGTATTATGGCTGTCCCCCGTCAACATTGCGACTCTTCCCACCCCTAAGCTTCTAAGGGTCTTTATAACCTCTATCGCCTCATCTCTGATAGGATCAAAAATATCTATTATAGCTGCCAGTTGGCCGTCTATTGCCAAGTACAGATGTGAATAAGCCGAATCAATATTTTCAAACTTATCTTTTTCAGACTCATTTACAATACAGCCCTC
>CAUUGW010000151.1:0-3898 GCA_963544785.1 uncultured Lachnospiraceae bacterium
TAAGCTTGAGAGTTTAAATCTTGATAATATGACACCTATGGAAGCGATGAACGCTCTTTTTAATTTAAGAAAAGGGTTGCAGGAGTAGGCTTTTAAAATTATTTTTAATCAAAGGGAACGGTAAATTATGGGAAATATTAAGCTGCTTGACAGGGCTACTATAGATAAAATAGCGGCGGGAGAGGTAGTTGAACGTCCTATATCAATCGTAAAGGAGCTGCTTGAAAATTCAATAGATGCGGGCTCAAAAAAGGTTGAAATAGAGATAAAAAACGGTGGAAAAAGCTATATAAGAGTTACCGACAACGGCAGCGGAATTTTAGAAGATGATATAGACTTAATTTTTAAAAGACACGCTACCAGTAAGATAAGAGTTATAGAGGATCTATACTGTGCCAATACCTTGGGCTTTAGAGGAGAGGCACTTTCAAGCATTGCAGCGGTATCTAAGGTAAGGCTTGCATCAAGGAGTGTATCCTGTGATGTGGGTTTCAGTATTGCCCTTAATGCGGGAGAGGTAATAAAAAAAGAGAGTGTATCTTTAAGCACAGGTACGACGATTGAGGTGTCCGATCTGTTTTATAATACGCCTGTAAGACTGAAATTTTTAAAAAGTGACATAACCGAGGCAAACAGTATTGTGGATATAGTGGAGCGTTTGGCGCTGCTGCGTCCGGATATTTCTTTTAAGCTTATAAACAACGGTAAGGAGATAATAAATACCATAGGCTCAAGCTCTTTAAAAGATGTGATTTTCGATATATATAAAAAAGATGTATATGATAATCTGCTTGAAATAGATGCGGATTTAGGTTTAGGAAAGCTTAAGGGATATATAGGAACACCTGCAATCGCACGTGGAAACAGGAACAGGCAGAGCTTTTTTATAAACGGCAGATACATTAAAAGCTATCTTTTGATGAAAGCCGTATCGGAGGGATACACCTCTTTTTTAATGCAACACCAGTTTCCGTTTTTTGTGTTAAATTTACAGCTGAACCCCTCTTCCGTAGATGTCAACATTCATCCCTCCAAGATGGAGGTGAGCTTTGAAAACTCAAATGCGGTCTATAGACAAATCTATCATGCCGTAAGAGAGAGATTAAATGCTTTGACCACTGAAGACGTGAGAGAGATAAGCCTTGAAACCGACTTGTCTGAAAGTGCTTATAGCAGCGACAACAAAGAATCAGATCAAAATAGTTTTATAAAAAGCGGAACGGACGGAAAAAACAGGAATTTTTATTTATCTGAAAGCCGTTTAGGAAGCACAGTTGATAATAGCGGATTGGAAATTATATCAAATAGCCTGAATGATGAAATCTATAATAATTTAAAAGATGATAATCCTTCTTGTATGATTGCAAACGAAAGGGTTTCAGAGTTTGACTTATCGGGGAAAAACGCCGATTTTGAACAGATAAGTATTTTAGATGAAAAAAATCTTGACAATTCAAATGAAATAAGGGTCTTAGGGCAACTTTTCAGTACCTATATTATAGCTCAAATAGACGATAAGATGTATATTATAGACCAGCATGCGGCGCATGAAAAAATTAATTTTGAGAGGTTTATTAAGAATTTAAATCAGATAAATATAGTATCTCAGCAGCTTGTGATCCCCGTGGTTCTGAACTTAAGTCGTGCAGAGATGCAAACTATAAAAAGATTTGCAGATGTATTTTTCAATATCGGATTTGAAATAGAGGAATTTGGGATTGATTCTTATATAATAAGGGCGGTTCCGGCATCATTTTTTAAGATGGATATAGAGATTCTTTTTATGGAATTGCTTGACAATTTAAATGATATCTATGATATAAAAAATATTGAAAATATAAAAGACAGGGTAGCAAATGTGGCGTGTAAGGCATCTATTAAGGCGGGGAATATCCTGTCTAACAGTGAGGCTGAAAGCTTAATAAAGGAGCTGCTTAAGCTTGATGCACCGTTTAATTGCCCGCACGGACGTCCGACTATGATTACTATGAGCAGGTATGAATTGGAAAAAAAATTCAAGAGGATAGTTTAATGGTAACGGTAATAGCAGGGCCTACAGGCGTCGGTAAAACCGCTCTTTCAATAGAAGCGGCAAAAAGACTTAACGCAGAGGTGATTTCAGCTGACAGCGTGCAGGTTTATAAGGGTCTTAATATAGGCTCCGCCAAGATTAAACAAGATGAAATGCAGGGTATAAGGCATTATATGATAGATATTATAGAGCCGGACTTTGATTTTGACGTGATATCTTTTAGAGATATGGCAAGAAAGAGTATAGATAAGGTCATTAGAAGCGGTAAAGCTCCTATATTGGTGGGAGGAACCGGCTTTTACATACAGGCTGTCGTAAGAAATGTGGAGTTTATGAAATTTCCGCTAAAGAAAACGGAAATCTGACTTTACATAAAATGCTTGAAGAAATAGACCCTGAAAGTGCTGAAATTACTGATAAAAATAATGTCAAAAGGTTGATTAGGGCTCTTGAGTTTTATAAGGCATCGGGGATCAGAATATCGGAGCATAATAATGAACAAAGACAAAAAAATGATTTTTATGAGCATAGATTGTTTGTTTTAACCGATGACAGAAAGCTGCTTTATGACAGAATTGATAAAAGAGTGGACAAGATGATAGAAGACGGGCTTATAGATGAGGTAAAGGAGCTTTATAGGAGGTATCCTAATTCAAGGATTTTAAGAAATTCTATCGGATACAAGGAGATAATTGAGTATTTAAATAAAAATATGGATTTAAGCTTGGCTGTTGATACCATAAAAAAGAACTCAAGGCATTTTGCAAAACGCCAGTTGACGTGGTTTAAAGCACAAAAAAATGCGGAATTTGTGGATATAGGCAGGTTTAATTATGATTATTTGAGCATTTTGGAATATTTGAAAATTACTGTTTAATTATACTTTTTTGGAATATTTATAATTAAATGTTATTAAGAGGTTGACAGGTTTAAGGTTTAGTTGTAGGGTTGTCAAACATATGTTACACCGTCAACCAAAAAATTAAATAGAGTTTTCCACATTTATTTTTTGGCGAGTGTAACATAGGTATTGTAATCCTACAAGATCTATGTACAATTTAAACCTAAATTATTGACTTATAAGATGTTTTATGATAATATATGGTCTCAGAGCGTTTTGCGGTTGTGGCGGAATGGCAGACGCGCAGGCTTCAGGTGCCTGTGGTAGCAATATCGTGTGGGTTCAAGTCCCATCAACCGCATAAATACTTAGGATTTGATATTATTACTCAGTTTTTAAAAACTTTTAAAAAAGTAAAAATAACTGTTGACATTTTCTCCTTGCTGTAGTATAATAGTCTACGTTGTTGAGAGATGACGGGGTGTGGCTCAGCTTGGTAGAGCGCTTGGTTTGGGACCAAGAAGTCGCAGGTTCAAATCCTGTCACCCCGACTCCGTTTAACTATATAATAGAATTTTGCAGGTGTAGTTCAGTGGTAGAACACTAGCCTTCCAAGCTAGATATGTGGGTTCGATTCCCATCACCTGCTTTTAACTGTCAACACACATTTTTTTGTGTCTGTAGCTCAGCAGGATAGAGCAACGGCCTTCTAAGCCGTGGGTCGGGGGTTCGAATCCCTTCAGGCACGTTAATGGTGGGTATAGCGCAGTTGGTTAGCGCGCCAGATTGTGGTTCTGGAGGTCGTGGGTTCGAATCCCATTATCCACCCTGGTGGGCTATCGCCAAGCGGTAAGGCACAGGATTTTGATTCCTGCATTCGCTGGTTCAAATCCAGCTAGCCCAGCTCAAATTGAATTGAATATGCGGATGTGGCGGAATTGGCAGACGCGCCGGATTTAGGTTCCGGTGGGCGACCGTGCAGGTTCAAGTCCTGTCATCCGCACTTTGCCGTTTTAAATTGAATT
>CAUUGW010000152.1:0-3791 GCA_963544785.1 uncultured Lachnospiraceae bacterium
ATATGGGTTTTATGAAAATGGGCTTCAGCATGATAATACTGTTTATGATAAGCGTTATGTTCATGGATATGCTGGGGAGCCGGTTTACTTTCGGTATACTGGCAGCGTTTTGGTTCTACTGTTTTTTCCATGCGCTAAATTTTATATCGCTTACGCCCGAAGAATTTGACGTGATGGAGGATCGCTTTATTTGGGAGGATGTTTTAGGCTCAAATCCTGTAAAGATATCAAATAAAAGCATTCAAAGATGGATGGGAGTCGTGCTTATAGTAGTGGGACTCGGAACTTTATGGAACACATTTGAAAGAGTTATATATAATTATATACCGGACTATTTGTGGGATACTTATTACTCCGTAGTAGTAAGAATACCGTCAATACTGCTGGCTGTTATTTTTATAATAATAGGATTCAGACTTATATTCGCCAAAAGAAAAGAGCTTGAAGTTGCCGAAAAGGAAATTGAAGCCGATAAAAGCGGAATGTAGTAATATAAGCTGATTAAACAGCCTAAGCTTAAAAAAATGGGAGCTGCCGCAGCCTGCGACGAAAGCGTACGCTGCGGTAAGCTCTTTTTTTGCAGGGAGGAACGCCCTCGTTTTCCTAGTCCGGTTTTTGAAATTTTTCCAAAATAAACTAAAAAAACAAATAAACCGCCTGCGGGCGGTTTCTGTTATGATGTCTTTTCGGGCAGGAGTATAATAAAAGCGGATAAGTATGGTAAAATTCAGAAATTACTATGTTTTATGGCACACAGTATATATAATATAAGTATTTAAGTCTTAAAGGGAATGTATTTTGCAGGAATAAACTGCCGGCTTGACCTCGAAATACGTTATGAGCTAAAATTCTGTGTCGGCGTTAAATCGATTTAGGATATGAATTTTATGAAAACAGAGAAAACACCTATTAAAGAAGTAATTATCAATTATGCAAGAATAACATTTGCATCTATATTATACGGCATATCCATGGCGCTGTTTCTGGGACCTCTTAATCTTGCTCCCGGAGGAGTTTCCGGTCTTGCGATTGTACTGTCGAGCGTTTTCAATATAGGAGTCGGAACATGGTATATACTGTTAAATCTTCCGATACTTTTGATTGCGGTATGGAAATTCGGAATAAAATTTACCGTTTCTACTATATATTGTGCTGTTGCCACTGCTATTTTTACAAACCTTATTACAAAGTATTTTGCCGCTTATGCCGTCAACGATATGATTTTGGGAGTTATATTCGGAGCGGTTCTTGTTGCTCTCGCCATGGGGCTTACATTTTTTTCCGGAGCAACTACCGGAGGCGTGGACGTTATTGTAAAGCTTTTGCGTCTTAAGTGGCCTCATATAAAGACGGGTGCGTTTTTCTTTATCATAGATCTTTCTGTTATAGGTGCGGCAATCATAGCGTTCAGAGATATAAAGATAGGTCTTTACTCGCTTATTTCCGTATGGATAATGAGCTATGTTACAAATATTGTTTTATATGGAAGAGATGAGGCTAAGATGATTTATATTATCTCGGATAAGTATGATCTGATATCAAAGCGTATTTTAGAGGAGCTTGAGATAGGTGCAACTCATATTAAGGGCTACGGTGCATATAGCAGCAAAGAAAAAGACGTTATAATGTGTGTTATGAGAAAGCATATTTATCCAAAGGTGGAAAAGATAGTTAAGGAAGAGGATGAAAAGGCTTTCCTTATAGTAAGCAGTGCTACCGAGATATTCGGAGAGGGTTATAAGAGTTATTTTGATGAGAGACTTTGATTTACGCAAGCAATTAGAAGGAGACCGGGCCTGCCCGAGATCTTGTCGAATGCGGCGATAATCACAGTTTGATAAAAGAAAGGAGCTGATCATGAAGGAAGTTACTTTTTTCTATGTTGCCGGCTGCCCGTATTGTACACAGGCAAGAAAGGCTATTGAGGAGCTAAGAAAAGAAGACCCGAGGTTCGCAGATGTTGTATTTAACGAAATAGATGAGCATAAAGATGAAGAGCTTGCCGCACAGTACGACTACTGGGCGACTCCCGCAATGTTCATAGGAAAAGAAAAAATTTACGAGGGAAAATTATTCGAGTCCTACAATTCCGCAAAGCAAAACGTACGCAGGGTAATGGAAGCGGCGGTAGCGGCGGAGTAAAAACTTTTTGAAACTGAGATGGAATAAAACAATAGAGGGGTCTCCGTAGGAGACCCTCTCTATTGTTTTATGTATGTACTGAGTAAGTATGGAGTAACTGAAATCAGCTCTTATATTCGTCCATAAGCTTCTTGAAAATAGGAATGGACTTTTCTATTTTTTCGGTATCGATACAATATGCAAGTCTTACATATTCCTTTGATCCGAAGCTTGCGCCGGGCACTATGAGAAGATCGTATTTCTTTGCTCTTTCATAGAATTTTTCGCCGTCCTTTTCGGGAGCTTCAACGAACAGATAGAAAGCGCCGCCGGGATTTGCTACATGGTATCCCGCATCCTTAAGTCCCTTGAGCAGGATTTCTCTGTTCTTTCTGTATACGCTGATATCGGGTTCTACATCAACACACTTTTCGATGACCTTCTGGAACAGCGAAGGTGCGCAGATATATCCGAGGGTTCTTGCTGCTCCTCCGACAGCCGCATATACGGTTCTGCTGTCCTCCATCTGATTGGGAACAAGCACATAGCCTATTCTTTCGCCGGGAAGGGAAATGGATTTGGACCATGAATAGCAGACAAGCGTGTTGTCATAGATTGAAGGGATATGAGCAACCTTTTCATCGGTATAAACAAGCTCTCTGTAAGGCTCGTCGGTAATAATATATATAGCGTGTCCATATTCCTTGGATTTTCTGTTGAGAAGATCCGCAACAGCCTTAAGGTTGCTTTCAGGATAGATGATTCCGGCAGGGTTGTTGGGTGAATTGATTACGAGAGCCTTTGTATTTTTGTTTATTGCCTTTTCCAAAAGGTTCAGGTCAATATTGAGCTCCTTGTCAGGATCTACCAGAACCATTTTTGCTCCCTGACCTTCAATGTATACTTTATATTCGGGGAAGAAGGGGATGAATACGATGATCTCGTCATCGGGAGAGGTTATAATAGCCTTGAAGCAGATCGTAAGGGAAGCTGCCGAACCGCAGGTCATGAAGAGGTTGTTCATATCATAATCCGTGCCGAAGCGCTTATTGAGATTGTTGGCTATGGCGGTTCTCGTGCCGTTGTCACCTACCGAGCTTGTATAGCTGTGGTAAGCCTTGGGAGGGAGATTATCCAGGAAATCTCTTATAGTGTCCTGAATCTGCTTGGGAGCGGGAACGCTGGGATTTCCGATACTGAAATCTATTACGTTTTCTTCTCCGACTTCCGCATTTCTCACCTTTGCAATTTCAAAGATTTCTCTGATAACCGATCTTTCAGTTCCAAGTCTTGCCATTTCTTTTGATACCATAATAATACCTCCTGAGATTTGTTAAATATATTTTGTCTGATACTAAAAGCCGTTATTGTTCCGCAGCTGCCGGAGTTTTGTTTGTGCCGTATGCAATTATCGTAAATATGATCATGCCGATAAGCGCAGGAACGAACCATGCCATACCTACATTTCCGAGCGGAAGATTGGAAATCGCACTTCCGAGTGAAGCAATGACTTCGTTTTCTTTAAGAGGAGTGGAAGCGAGACAGGATATTATCGCAACGGGCGCTATTCCGACTGCAAAGCCTATATAGGTGGCGTTGAATTTTATCTTCTTGTCGAATATTGACAGGATTATCATTCCTATTACGAAAGGATAAACCAGACTTAAAAC
>CAUUGW010000153.1:0-3778 GCA_963544785.1 uncultured Lachnospiraceae bacterium
GTCAGACCGAATGTAGGAATATGCTGCTCATACTCAAATGCAGCCTTGTGCAGTAACAGCTTAGCCTGCTCGATTTGCATCTTTAAGTCAGCCATTTCAAACTGTAAATACTGATTCTTGTAAATCGGCTTTCCGAACTGCTCTCTAACTTTCATATACTCTACCGCTTTATCAAATGCACCCTCAGCTATGCCCAAGCCCTGAGCCGCAACACCGATTCTGCCGGCATCAAGAGTCTTCATAGCTGTCTTAAAGCCCTGTCCTGTAGGAGAAATAAGAGCCTCAGCCGGTACTACCGCATTTTCAAGGATAATCTCGGATACCTGTAATGATCTTAATCCCATCTTATTTTCAACCTTACCCACAGATACTCCCGGTGTATCCTTGGATACTACGAAGCATGATAATCCCTTAGCCTTTAATTCAGGCTCTGTTAAAGCGTAAATAATTGTGTACTTAGCTAAAGGTCCGTTTGTATTGAAGCACTTTAATCCGTTTAATGTGTATGTTCCGTCAGAATTCTTTGTAGCAGTTGTAATACATCCGCCTGCATCGGATCCTGCATTAGGCTCTGTCAAACCGAATGATCCCCAAGCCTGTCCCTGAAGAATCTCTGTTAAATACTTTTTCTTCTGCTCGTCTGTAGCCTGAGAATACATAACCGATCCTGAATATAAGGATGCACAAACTGAAATTGTTATACCTAAAGTTGCATCTATCTTTGAAAGCTCTTCAACTATTGTAGCATAAGATAAATAATCCTTTCCCTGTCCGCCGAACTCTTTAGGGAAAGCCATACCTACCCAACCCTTTTTACCGAGTTCCTGATAAAGTTCTGTAGGATATTCTCCCTTTTCATCTCTTTCTATTACTCCGGGCTCTACCTTTTCTTTTGCGAACTTAGCAACTTCCGCTCTCAACGCTTCCTGCTCTTCTGATAGTCTGAATTCCATCATTTTTTAAAATCTCCTTTCGGTATTATGTTTATGGCACTTTCGCCAAACTAAAACTGTATATATTTGATTATATATACTTTTTAAACATTATTTTGTAAAAATACGAGCTTTATTATATATCAACAATGTAATTATTGTCAATAAGTTAGATAAAAGTTATTTTATTAACAAAAAATTATACATATTAACAAAACTTCGGCAAGGTTTTTATCTGAAAATCTCATTGCCTATGATTAACTTCTGAATCTCATTTGTTCCCTCATAGATCTGAGTAACCTTGGCATCTCTCATCATTCTCTCTACGTGGTACTCTTTCATGTATCCGTTTCCGCCCATAAACTGTACACATCTCTCCGTTACATTCATAGCGGCATTAGTACACAGATATTTAGCCATAGCTGCGGTCTGTGTAAACGGCTCATGTCTGGTCTTTTCGGATATCGCCTTATAAAGAATCATTCTTGCGGTATCCATCTGCATCTTCAACTCAGCCATTTCAAATGCAAGATATTGGTTTTTAAATATCGGCTTTCCGAACTGCTCTCTTTGCTTCATATATTCTACAGCACGCTCAAACGCACCCTCGCAAAGTCCCATAGCCTGAGCTGCCACACCGATTCTTCCTGAATCTAAAACCACCATTGCAAGCTTGAATCCGTCTCCGCTCTTTGTAATCATATTTTCAGCTGGAACTCTTACATTATCAAAGATTAATTCAGAAACCTGAGCCGATCTGATTCCCATCTTATTCTCGACTCTTCCTACAGACACACCCTTAGTCTTTTTCGGAACGACAAAACAGGACAACCCCTTTGACTTCTTTTCCGGCTCAGTTAAGGCATATACCGCAGTGTAGTCGGCTAAAGGTCCGTTTGTATTAAAGCATTTCAGTCCGTTGATTATATAAGAATCTCCGTCTTTTTTAGCTATTGTGATACAGCCACCCGCATCAGATCCTGCATTAGGCTCTGTCAAACCGAATGAACCTACCGCATCTCCCTTTAACAATTCATGTGAAAACTTCTTTTTAAGCTCATCGGACGCACTCGAATATAACACACTTCCGCCGTATAATGATGCGGACGCCGCATACATTACCGATAAAGCGGAATCCACCTTTGAAAGCTCTTCTACAATTATTGCATAAGAGAGATAGTCTTCTCCCTGTCCTCCCAATTCTTTAGGATAGAAAATATCTAAAAATCCTTGAGTTCCAAGCTCCTTATATATCTCAAGTGATGCCTCCGCCTTTTCATCTCTTTCTATTACTCCGGGTAAAACCTTCTCTTTAACAAATTTAGCAACCTTTTCTTTAAGTGCTAATTCTTTTTCCGATAATCTGAAATCCATCATAAATTATTTCTCCTTCCGAATTAAAAACTGACTTTTAAACAGATACATAAAACTATAATTAGCTTTTCAGCTATTTGCACAATGAATTATATAATACTTTGTTTTAAAAGTCAATATTTTGTACTATAAGTTATTTTATTAACATTATATTGTGCATATTGACAAAAAAACAACAAATGAAATAATTGATGTTTAAATATCCGGATGCTACATTTTACATACAACAAAAAGACCGTCCAAGACTGTTCTTGAGCGATCTTTATGATAAAATTTATTAACTTAATCCAAAGTAATCATAACGTTATCTACCGCAGCACTGCTTGTATTTCTTACCGCTGCCGCATGGACAGGGATCATTTCTTCCGATTTTCTTTCCCTTTACGACAGTACCCGACTTCTTTTGCTTAAGATATAAAGACTTTCTATGCTCCTGCGTAAAAATACCGTCCCACTGAGGTAAATTATACAGCCATTCCGCCTTTGCATCAGCCATATTCATATAAAGCTTTTCTTTATCTATAGGCAAACTGACCACGGTGTCCTCGTCCATATCCTCTATAGGATTTGGCTCTTTTAAGCTGTCATTTATGCCGTCCAATATTCCGACCATCTGAATTAAGCTGGCATTATATTTTTTTGCCAATTCCTTCGGTGTCCCTGAAACAGTTGTATCAGGATTTTCCAAAATTTCAGCGTAAAATTCTTTTTCTACAAGAAAATATTCTTTCCAAAGTCTCTCTAAACTGCCTTTATCAGCCTTTTCATCATAGGCTTTACTTCTCCACTCTTCCAGTAATGACATTATAAAATAAAAATCTCCTTTATTTAGTTTGCTTTAGACCGAAAAATACAGTTTCGATTGTAGAGTCGTCGCCATAATACAGATATTCTCTGTTTGAATCATTAAGTATATTACTCTCTCTACATATGTATCTAAGGTCATCTTCAATCATATCACTTAGGTCGGCAATAATATCGAAAGTATAATCTCCGCCCAAATTGATACCGATATTATAATACTTTTTATACCTGTTGTCCAGTATAAAGTTAATCTCCTCTATCCTGTCCGACACCTTTTCCCTTAAAATAAGACATTCTTCAAATGTGGGCAGATTTTCATCATTATTTTTTATATTAAGTGCCAGAGAATGCACTTTCTTGCCTATCTTTTGAATCTCTTTCATCTCATCGGGAAACCAATGAAACGGAACTGAAAGCTCCAGCTGCTCACTTAAATCTCTAAAATTAAAATCATTTATCTGCGGATAGCTGTTTATAAAAAACAGCAAGTCATTAATATGTATACCGGTAATATTAAAAAATTCTTTTAAGGTATAAACTCTTCCGCCGAAAATATTCTTTATGCTTTTTTGATAAATATAAAAAACAAGATTACAATATAGGTTGGATAATGAAAACAGATCCGCTTCTCCCATCAATCTGATTCCCATTTCATTATGCTTTACCGA
>CAUUGW010000154.1:0-3773 GCA_963544785.1 uncultured Lachnospiraceae bacterium
AAATAAACGGCGCTTTTGCTGTCATCTGTGATTCCCATAAAGGTTTTGAACATAAGATTGAACTGTCTTATATCGGTAAAATTATGTTTACCGCAGGAGGGACATTTAATATCATGCTCGTCAATATAGGTCATCATCTTTTCATGACTCCAACCGTCAATGCCGTCCTCTACAATTAAATTGTTCTCTTTCATATAATCTTCTATTATATTATCCGCCCTGAATCTTTCATGACATTCCCTGCAATCCATCAGGGGATCGCTGAATCCGCCCACATGCCCCGAAGCCACCCATGTTTGAGGGTTCATTAAAATAGCGCAATCAAGACCCACGTTATATGGGGATTGCTGAATAAATTTTTTCCACCATGCTTTCTTTACATTATTTTTAAGCTCAACACCTAATATCCCATAGTCCCAGGTATTGGCAAGCCCTCCATAGATTTCACTGCCGGGGTGTATGAATCCTCTCGCCTTACATAAAGCCACTATCTTTTCCATTGATTTTTCGGAACTGAACATCAGTATACCTTCTTTCTATAAAAATATTTTTATTTTTTACATCTTAAATATCATAAATTATATACAAAAGGGCTTTTAGAGTCAACGGTATGCCGCCCTTAAGTTTCAGGTTTGAAAATATTGAATTACCTGTTTTTCATTATAGCACTGACAATAATTCCTATAATTGCAAGTATTCCGACAGTTACAGAAATAATATCATTTTTTTTCTTTAATTTTCTCTCATTTTCAAGCTCCTGTTTTAAAATCTCAGAATCAATCTCTTTGTCATTTCCCTGATCTTCAATGCTCTTATTCAACTCTTCATTATTATCATTTAATTCAACTTTGTTATCAGACATTTATTAACAACCTCCCAAAAATAATTTTAAATATGCCTTATGATTTCAGTGTACAAAGTGTCTGCCATTCTTTTTTGATTGCCCCTATACCCTCATCTTCTCTTTGAGTATCTATTTCCACAAAAAATATTTTATCGTCCTTTGTTTTAAAACAATTTTTTACCATCAAATCTATCGGCTTAACTAAGCTGTTTTCAATTACTCCATAAGAAATAAATATAAAAGCATTTTTATTTTTATTTCTTATTTTTATTATAAGTTTTTCATACTCCGATAAAAATTTTTCTAATCTGTCCCTATTATCTTTAATATAACTGATATCATTACTGCCGAGATTAATTACTATAACATCAGCCTGAGGATAGGCATTTTCTCCATCAAACGGATAGACATCCGGAACAAGATTATACCTGTTCGGCACGTCCATATTAGGCTCTATCCATCTTGAAATCACGCCATTTCCGCTCTGAGCGAATATATACGTATCCATATTCAAAGCCCTGCCCAATAAAAACGAATAGGCTTTTAAGACATCTTCCTGGCTTGTGGTAAACTCGTCAGAATTATTTATACCGAGAACGCCATATCCGGCACTTATGCTGTCACCTATTATGTGCAACTTTTTATCAGATTTTTTGACTTTTTCAACCTCTACTGAAGCATCTAAGTTGGATAAATAAATCTTTAAAAATTGTTCTTCGGTGATTTTAATTAATGTTATTTTCCTTTTTAAATCACAGCTTTCAGAAATTTTGTATTGTTTTAATAATTTATAAACGGGTATTTTCAAAGCATTGTCATAATCATCATCTATTATTACGGCAATATACGGGCAACTGTCCTTATCAAAAGTTTCTATTTCCGGTTCTATATCTATACGTACCTCGCTATCCGTATAAAAACATATGCCGGAAGCGCTGTCAGATAATATAAGCCTTTCTTTATCCTTAGCCACCCTCCCTAAATATGTTAAATTATCGTACATTTTACCTCCTAATGTTCGTACAATTTTGATACCGCTTTGACTAAATTAGATTAGCATAATTATCTGTACATTTCAATAGTTATTGATGAAACTCCTGAATTGAATAATCGGACTATAACATTCCCTCTTTTTTAATATTTTATACTCACCTAATAATATTTCGCTCTTTTTTAGCAATCATCACTCCAACCGGTACAACACCTCCATAGACTAATTTCATTTCTATTACTGAAAATCCATACCGCTCAATAAAATCGCTAAGACTGTCCTTATTCCGTATACTTGGAAAGTTCCAATGATAATTGCCCTGAACCACAGGCAAGTTCAAGTACAAACATATCTCCATTCAAATGATGATGAATATTTTCACAAATTTCTTTATAAAACGATTTATCCTTTTCCATCAAAGGAGCATACAACTTTGCAATTTTATTCCAAAACTTTTTGTTACTTTTATCATTCATTCTCAATATACCTTTCAAAAAATCTACAACTGTGGCAATCATCAATATCAGTATTATCAAATACAGTATCGCTGCTATGATTATCACTTGTCAAGGACTTTTTAATCAAATTTATCTTTTTAATAATGCACTGTTTATCTTTCTACACACCTGTCAAGTGTTCCTACGCTTTAAAAATTTTTATCTTAAAGTTCTTGAAAGTTAATTAGTTTTCGCTTATCATAATGATGTCTTATAAATCCCATTATATTTATTGTGCAAACTTAATAATAAGATAATGAGAATTCAGTGAAAAGACGATAGTGCAATGGATAGATTTTAATATTATGATAAAAAGGAGAATAAGTATTGAATAGCTTTGTTCTGGTAGCAATAAAATTATTAATCGGTTTTTTAGCTTTGATAACGATAATAAATATCTCAGGAAAAGGTAATTTATCACCGTCATCTGCCAGTGATCAAGTGCAAAATTATGTACTTGGAGGAATTATTGGAGGTGTAATTTATAATAATAATATTCGAATACCGAATTACGTGGCAATACTATGTATATGGTGTGTCCTTGTATTGAGTTTAAAATGGATAAAAAAGAACAATGTGAAAGCAAACAGTTAATAGACGGCAAAGCTTTAATAATCATTGACAATGGAAAAATCAATATCAAAAATTGTAATAAAGCCGGTTTATCCGCTCACGATGTATCCTTTAAGCTTCGTACTAAAAATGTTTACTCTATAAGAGATGTTAAAAGAGCCGTTGTTGAACAAAATGGTCAATTGATTATCATTCAACCGGGTGAAGAAAATCCGAAGTTCCCAATTATAACAGATGGACATTTACAAACGGATATTCTGTCTTTAATCGGAAAAGATGAAAAGTGGCTGATTGAAGAATTAAAAAAACAAGGGCTAAATAAGTACAGAGATGTATTTTTAGGAGAGTATGTAGATGGAAATTTGATACTTGAGCCCTATCATTCTAAATAAGATAATCACTAAGATAGTTAGCTATAATTTGCCTATATTGAAAGTTTACTTTCATATAGGCAAATTCAGCAAACTATCAAATTCAATAATTTATAAACCTCAATTTCTAAAATTAAATACTTGATTTTTTTAAACAAAATAGTTACAATAATAATCTAAGTTTTTTATAAAAGAGGAATAGGCGTGTCTTTGATAAATAGGTGTATAGTCCGAAACTATCTGGATTTTTCTATGATAGCTTTCCCGAACAGCATAGAAAACCTGACCTTTACAGAGGAATTTACAGGAGAATTACCGGCTCTGAATGATTTTATCAATCTAAAAGAGCTTTTTATTTATGCACCTATTTTTTGGGAATACCTCTCAAAGCTTGATCTGCCTTTCTTGGAAAACCTCGAATTTGCAGTTGACGACTCTAAAGAGGTCTGTGCTTTAAATTTCCCGAGTCTTTTAAGCTTAACCATAAATAATGTTTC
>CAUUGW010000155.1:0-3772 GCA_963544785.1 uncultured Lachnospiraceae bacterium
CACATAAGGACCAAAAAAGAAAATCCGGTCAGCCCTATATTATACATCCCTTATCTGTTGCAATTATTTTGGCGGATTTGGAGCTTGACAAGGAGTCCATCGCCGCCGGACTTTTACATGATGTTGTAGAAGATACGGAAATAACTTTGGACGATATAAGGCGTGAGTTCGGAGATGAAATCGCTCTGCTTGTTGACGGTGTTACGAAGCTTGGGAAACTGTCATATAATGTGGACAAGCTTGAAATGCAGGCTGAAAATTTGAGGAAAATGTTTTTGGCTATGGCAAAGGACATTAGAGTAATCCTGATAAAGCTTGCCGACAGGTTGCACAATATGCGTACTTTGGACAGTATGTTGCCTGAAAAACAGATTAAAATATCTAAGGAAACAATGGATATTTATGCACCCATTGCCCAAAGACTCGGAATTTCAAAGATTAAGGTTGAACTTGACGACCTTTCTTTGCAATATTTACATAAGGAAATTTTTGAAGATTTAAAGAGGCAAATCTCGCTTAGTGAAAAAGACAGGACAAGATTTGTCAATATGATCATAAACAGTGTAAGCAACAGTTTGGAAAAGGCTGATATTCATGCCGAGATTTATGGAAGAATAAAGCATTTTTTCAGTATTTATAAAAAAATGGTTAATCAGCACAAGAGTGTTGATGAAATATATGATTTATTTGCAGTTAGAATAGTCGTTGATACTGTAAGGGATTGTTATGCGGCTCTCGGTGTAATTCATGAGATGTATAAGCCTATTCCTACACGTTTCAAGGACTATATTGCTGTTCCCAAACAAAACAATTATCAGTCTTTACATACTACTCTGATAGGACCCGAGGGGCAGCCGTTTGAGATTCAAATCCGTACCTTTGAGATGCATAGAATCGCCGAGTACGGTATTGCGGCTCATTGGAAATACAAAGAATCCGGCGGCAGTAATATAAATAATGAAAGCAAAGAGGAAGAAAAGCTGACATGGCTGCGTGAAATTCTTGAATGGCAGAAAGATGTTTCCGATAATAAAGAATTTATGACCATGTTAAAGGACGGTCTTAATTTATTTGCGGAACACGTTTATTGTTTTTCTCCCAAGGGTGATGTAAAAAATCTTCCGAACGGATCTACGCCTATTGATTTTGCCTACAGTATTCACAGTGCCGTAGGAAACAGGATGGTAGGTGCGAAGATAAACGGAAAGCTCGTAAACATTGACTATAAGATACAAAACGGCGATATTGTGGAGATTTTGACCTCACAAAATTCAAGGGGTCCGAGCCTTGATTGGCTTAAATTAGTTAAAAGCTCTCAGGCTAAAAACAAGATAAATCAATGGTTCAAGGCACAGCGAAAGGATGACAACATTCAGCACGGCAAGGCTTTACTGCAACAATATTTTAAAGAAAAAAATGTTGATCCTTTAGTCTATTTAAAACAGCCTTATATGGACAGGGTTTTATCGAAGTACAGTTTTAAGGATTGGGATTCCCTACTTGCGGCGATAGGTCATGGAGGGGTTAAAGAAAGCCATGTGACACATAAGCTGATTGAGGAATATGAAAAAGACAATAAACAGGAAATAACTGTTGATGATATAATAAACAGCATTGATGATAATAAGATAAGGATGAGAAGCACGAAAACTCAAAGCAGTATAGTTGTAAACGGTTCTGCCGATGTATCCGTAAGATTTTCAAAATGCTGTAATCCGCTTCCGGGAGATGAGATAGTCGGATTTGTGACAAGGGGCAGGGGCGTTACAATTCACAGAACGGATTGTATAAATGTCCTGAATATGCCGAGTATTGAAAAAAGCAGAATTATAGAGGCTTCTTGGAGCGACAGAAGCTTAGAAGAGGCTAATTTAAGCTTTGTCAGTGAGCTTTGTATCTATGCCGTGAACAGAAGCTCCATGATGAATGATATAGTCAGGCTTTTGACCGAAAACAATATTAATATAGCTGCCATTAATGTCCGAAATTCTAAAAAAATGGAGGTGGCCAGTATTAATATCAGCGTAGAGATATTAGGCAGGGAACAGCTGTTTAAAATAATGGATAAGCTTAGACAAATTGACGGAATTGTGGATATAGAAAGGTCATCAGGTTGATGAAAAAAGAATTTTTTAACAGGAAAGAGAGATTTATAAATAATATGAAGATAAAGACTATAATTGTCGGTCCGGTCAGCACAAACTGCTATGTGGTATCCAATGAGAGCACTAATGAGGCGTTGATAATAGATCCCGGCGACAGAGCGGATGTGATTTCAAAATATATAGAAGAATGCTCTCTTATTCCCAAAGCAATAATGATTACTCATGCACATTTTGACCATATAGGCGGCGTGAATGATTTAGTCAAAAAATATTCATTGCCTGTGTATATGGGAAAAGACGAGGTAAAGGTATCGGAAGATCCCACCTATAATTTATCTACAATGTTGGGAGATGCTTACAGTGTTACTCCCACAAATCTCATAGATGATAATGAGGAACTTATTTTAGCGGGAATGAAGTTTAAAACAATTTTTACACCGGGGCATACAAAGGGCGGAGTATGTTTTTATTTTGAAGATGATTCCATTCTTTTTTCAGGGGATACACTGTTTTATGAGTCTGTCGGAAGAACGGATTTTCCGGGAGGACATGCGGCTACACTTATTCGTTCCGTAAAGGAAAGGCTTTTGGTATTACCTGAAAATGTCACCGTTTATCCGGGGCATGATATGCCTACCGATATAGGGCATGAGAAAAAATATAACTTTTTTGTAAAATAAAATGTGTAATAAAATCTTTGTTTTACATAATTTAAAAGGCTTGGAATACGATGTTTACGGTTTATTTAAGGCGTTTTTGCCGGAACTCACCGTTAAAATTTTAATGGTAGATGAATTTAATGATAACTATAATGAAACTACTTGGGCATTAAAGAAAACGATTGATAAGATTATTTTAAGTCTTTATGATGATAGTGAAAATCTTTTTATAAAAGAGTTTGTTCTTTCAGAAAACATGGACGGTATAGATTATAAGAATTATATTAAAAGGTGTGTGTATTTTACCCTTTCTGAATATTATAATAAAACTTTATCTTGGGGAACATTAACCGGAATACGTCCAATCAAGCTTATATCAGGGATTTTAAATTCTACACAAAATTTGGATAAGGCTTTTAAAACGGCAAGTGATGAATATTTAATTAGTGAAGAAAAAATAAAATTATCATTAGATATTGCAAAAATACAAAAACCTATATTGGATAATTATATGTATAATAATTACAGCCTTTATATTTCGGTGCCTTTTTGTCCTACTATTTGCAGCTATTGTTCATTTTCATCAGGAACGTATAAGGCTGCGAGAGGCTTTATAGAAAATTATGTTGATTGTCTGTGTAAAGAGATAGAATTTGTTGCAGGTATTGTTAAAGATGAACCCTGTTGTATTTATATCGGGGGAGGAACACCCTCGGTATTGGAAAGCAGATATTTAATAAGACTGTTTGAGATGCTTAACAGATGCTTTAACTTAAAGGGCATAAAGGAGCTCACTTTTGAAGCTGGAAGACCTGACAGCTTTGATAGGGAATTGTTTGAAGTTCTGAAAGGTTTTAATATAAATAGGCTTTCTATAAATCCTCAGACTATGAATGAAAAAACATTAAAGAAAATAGGCAGATCGCATAACTTTGAGGATATAATAAAGGCATTTGATATGGCTGTTTCTTATGGATATGATAATATTAATTCCGATATTATAATAGG
>CAUUGW010000156.1:0-3688 GCA_963544785.1 uncultured Lachnospiraceae bacterium
AGCAATGTCAAGGCTATGACACTTACCACATCGGCTCAATGTCTGATAGCGGGAGATTTAACCCTGTTGGATAAGGGCAGCATACATTTACTGCAGCTGTCCGATCCCAAAGATAAGGTGCTTGTGGGAGATAAGATAGTGACATCCAATATCAGCACAAAATATATGCCCGGAATTTTAATAGGTTATGTAAACAGCTTGGAAAAGGAGCCGAATCAGATATTAAAATCAGGATACATAGTACCTGCGGTTGATTTTACCGCATTAAATGAGGTGCTTATAATTACCGAGCTTAAAGAAGTGTGGGATAGTGGAGAAGATGACAAAAAATGAATAAATTTTATGTACCCTTAAAAATTGCAGTATATATGTTTCTTATTTTGTTGTTATCCGTTATATTGCAGATGAGCCTGTCCAATTTTATCGAGATTGCTTATATTGCTCCCAATGTTCTCATAATAGCGGTTTCCGCATCGGGCTTTTTGATAGGTAAAAAATCAGGAATTTTGATGGGTTTTTTTGCCGGATTTTTTATAGATTTTTTGGGCAGTGATTTATTCGGATTCAGCTCCATAATTTTTATGATGATAGGTTACATCAGCGGCAATCTCAAGAGATTGTTGTTCATTGATAAATATTGGATCAGTCTTATCGTGATAGGGCTTGCTGATATTTTTTACGGTTTTTGCAATTTTATATTTTTATTTTTATTAAGGGGCAGAACCAATCTGTTATATTATTTAAAAAGAATTATACTGTCTGAAGCGGTATATACGGTGGTAATTGCCACGGTATTATATCCGTTGCTTAAATTGTTATTGCTTAGGGTTGAAAAATTAATTACAGACTATAATTCAAAAAGGTGAGTAATTTGAAAGATAAAATACGAGAGTTTTTGACTAAGGTCTTTACATCAAGGATTACAATTTTATTTTTAATTGCTGTATTCGGCAGTACAATACTTATATATCAGCTGTTTTTATTACAGATTATAAATGGTGAGCATTATCAAAAAAGCTTTATGCTGAAAGTCGTAAAGACCAAGTCGTTAAATGCTCCGAGAGGAAATATTTTTGATAGAAACGGAAAGCTTCTTGCAACCAATGAATTGGCTTATAATGTGACGGTGGAGGACAGTTTCAGTGAGGGAAGATATAAAAACTTAAGATTAAACAGCATTTTATTTAAGACAATAAAACTGGTGGAAAAATATCAGGATAACGTTATACAGGATTTTCCTATAGGACTTGATGATAATCAGGAATTTTATTTTAAGGTTGAGGGAGTTAAGTTAAAGAGATTTAAAGCCGATGTTTTCGGATATACCGATGTGGAGTATCTTAATGCGGATCAAAATAAGGCAACCGCAAAAGATGTTATAAATTTTTTAGCAAGTGCATCAAAATATTCGATTTATAAAAATAAGTTTCCGAAAGAGGGCTTGGATTACCTGCCCGCGGTATATACTGAAGAGAATATAAAAGAGGCCGATGTAAAGGAGTGGAAGGGAAGCTTTACCAATGATGAGCTGCTTAAACTGATTACATTAAGGTCGGCATTATCGGCTAATTATTATCAGCGTTACAAGAGTGTAAATGTGGCTCTTGATGTCAATGAACGTACCAGAACGGCTATAATGGAAAATAAGAATGAGCTGACCGGCGTGGACGTGAGTTTAAATTATAGAAGATATTATTATGACAGTGTATATTTTTCACATATATTAGGATACACGGGAACACCGTCTCAGGAGGAATTGGACGAGCTTGTCAAAGAGGATTCCAGTTATTCTTCAAATGATGAGATCGGCAAGTCCGGACTTGAGCAGAGCATGGAGAGCTATCTTCGTGGAGTAAAGGGAGAAGAGAGGCTTTATGTAAACAACTTGGGAGCAACCCTTGAATACATTGACAAGAAAAGTCCCGTAATCGGCAATAATGTTTACTTAAGTGAGGACAGTGAGCTGCAAAAGGCGGCATACAAGATACTTGAAAAAAAATTGGCTGATATATTGGATGAAAGAATAGTAAATAATAAGATTTACGGACCGCTTAATGACAGTGCAACCAAAATAAAAATACCTATAGACGACGTTTACTTTGCGCTTATAAATAATAATGTTATAGAGATAAATGTGCAGGGCAGAAAGATAAGCGCTATAGAAAAAGATGTTTTTAATAAAGTAAAAAATTATAAAAAAGACACATTTAAAAAATTGTCAAAAGCCTTCACAGATGAAGAAAACTCAATTAATTCATCATTTTCAAAGGATTTTAATGAGATTATTGAATATTCTTTAAATTTACTTAAGGATAATGAAATAATAAAGGGAGATGCCGAAAGCGTACTGACAAGATTTAAAAACGGCAAATTATCTTTGAATCAGTGTGTTAAGGAGCTGATATTTTATGATAAAATAAATATCAGTCTGTTATCAGAAGATGCCGAATATTTTGAAACAAATGAGATAAATGAGCAGATAGTAAAGTATTTGCTGAAAAATATGGATAATGATACCGGATTCATAAAGATATTATATAGGCAGCTCATAAACAACAGCAAGATTACCGGAAAAGAATTATGTCTGATTTTATTTGAACAGGGTGTTATCCCGAAAAATAAGGAACATTACCTTGCACTGAAGGAGGGCAGATACAGTCCTTTCAATTTTATTAAAAAAAAGATTAAAAATCTTAACATTACGCCCGCACAGTTGGGACTTGATCCCTGCACCGCCTCTTTAGTGATACAGAACAGCAAAACGGGCGAGCTTTTGGCACTTGTTACATATCCGGGCTATGATCTCAATAAGCTGGCGGGTAAAGTGGATTCAAAATATTATGCAAAGCTGACCAATGATTTGTCCGAAAGCCTGTATAACCACGCCACTCAGCAGAGAACTGCTCCGGGCTCAACCTACAAGATGGTGTCTTCAATAGCGGGACTTGAGGAGGGTGTCATCGGAGTAAATGACACTATAAATTGTAAAGGAATATTTAAAGAAATCAATCCCTCTCCACAGTGTTGGAGCAAAAGCGGTCATGGAAAGCTCAGTATGGTCGGAGCGATTAAAAATTCCTGTGATATTTATTTTTATAATGTAGCTTACAGGCTTGGAAACGGAAAAATCGGAGGTGGAGATTACAGCTCCGAAAAAGGTTTGGAAAAGCTTAAAAAATATGCAAAGATGTTTGGACTTGGAGAAAAGACCGGACTTGAGATACCGGAAGAGGCAGGGCATATTTCCACCGAAGATGCGGTGCGTTCCGCAATCGGACAGGGTAATAATTCTTTTACCACGGTGGAGCTGTGCAGATATGTAAACACCATAGCCAACGGCGGTACTTGCTATGACCTGACCACATTACATAAGATTACCGATTATAACGGCAGGCTGATTAAAAAATATTCTCCTAAAAAGAGAAAACGTTTAAGCAACATAAGCCCTGAAACGTGGGAGATTGTCAGGCGCGGTATGAGAGAGGTTGTAACAGGGCATGACAAGATTTTCAGTTCACTTGACAAATATGTGCATACATCGGGGAAGACCGGTACGGCGGAGTACCTTAAGACCAGAGGAAATCACGTTTTGTTTGTTGGATATGCGCCCGATAAGAATTCTGAAATATCTGTAGCGGTCAGAATACCTTTCGGTTATACATCTACTTATTCCGCTGAGGTTTTTAGA
>CAUUGW010000157.1:0-3625 GCA_963544785.1 uncultured Lachnospiraceae bacterium
GTGAAGAATGCAGATGCGGGCGTTGTTATAAAGGACTTTAAGAATAAAACAACTGCTGCAACACCTAATTCGGCAGTTTTCGGCACAGTAGATGAATTTGAGGGTGATATAAAGGTAATATCTCTGAAAGACAAATCCGGTAATTTGGAAGTTGACGGAATCTATTTGAAATCCGATATTGATAAGGAAGACAGACAGGATCAGCAGGGCAAATTTGCCGTTTCCCAGACAGCGGGAAGAATTGATCTTGATAATGCCAAGATTCATATTCAATTAAAAGATGATACACCTGTCGGAGCATATGTTGCGGAGGTAAGATATACTTTAACTAATGGTAAATATTATATAAAAAGAGTTGAGTTTGAAATAACAAAAGAAGATATAACGGCTGTTAACGGTATAAATATAGTGAAAGCTACTCCTATGGGACCCGGACAACCGTCTGCCGTCGACAATATATCTGTTACTGTTAATCCGTTAGATTCAATAAAAACTCCGACGGTTGCCGATGTATCTGTAAATAAGCTGTCGGCTGACGGTAAAATAGAAGCAAAGACGGGAAATTGGGAAGTCGGAGAAAGACCTGTGTTTATAATCACGGTAGAGCCTGATACCAACCATAAGTTTAAATCCGGAATTTCAGCGGCGGATATTACAATCGGTGCTTCAGGGCTTATACAACCACCGGGATATACAGTTACAGATGTAAAGGTTGCAACTGACGGAAAACTTATAATTACTGTTCAAAAAGATGATCCAATTATGTGATGATTAAATCTCAAAACAGTATAAGAACTGATTTGCCACAATTCTGCCACAATTTTACAATAAAATTCATTATTTATTGGAAATGATTTGCCGTTGACATAAAAGGCTATTGATGGTAGACATTGGTAATGTATCTTAAGTTTTACAGCGAAAAAAGAAAAAAAGAGCCTTAAAACCCTTGATTTTATAGGGTTTTAAGGCTCTCTCTCATTTCATTTTCTTGTAGTGATATCCCCCTTATTTTGTTTCGGAAATCATCTTTTTTATCTCTGATAAGGTTAAGTATCTCTTGCCTAAGCTCGTGCCGATACATTCGTCTAATTCTTTTAGTATTTCATCATAATAAACAGCTTTATATTTATTCATTATTTCTCATTTCTTTCCATCTTTCTCCAGCCTCGATTGTGTTTAAGTAGTTATCATAATCTTCATCACTAATTTTTCCTTGCCTATAATTTTTCTCCATATTTTGCTTCATTGAATTTGATGTGACAGCTGATGAAACGGAATCCATTACCGTATTAAAAATCTTCTCTATATTCATAATATCTCCTTTCAACCCTATGTCATTTGATTTTTGACTAAATTAAACAGAAAATTTATAAAAATACTAATTTATGTTACTCGTCCTATCAAGAAAAAAGAGTCTTGCCTAAAAATGTAATTAACATAACCACACTAACCAAAAATACCAAAATAATTAATTTGCATAAGATTGTTAGCTTATGTTGCCTATATGAAAGTTTACTTTCAATATAGGCAAATACAGCTAACAAGCAATATAGGATGCTTTTCAAAAAATAGCAATGCTTTTATAGATTTACTAATTTTGATATATGCCGAAACAACCATTATTACCTCATCTAAAAGGGGTATTGGATCAGGTATAAATATGTTCAATATCATTAGTGAAAATTGTATATACCATGGACAACAAACATATATAAGCAAAAAAATAATCATCGCAACCATTATAGAAACTCCTTTATTTTAATTGATATTCAAAGTATATTCGTATCTACTTAATATTAAATATGTACTAATTATATCGGTACTTAGTAGATGGACCGATTTTCAATTTTTTAACAATTGTTGACTATAAACTTTAAGCAGTTGTAATTTCCACTTCAAATGAAAGAAAATAAAAACAGCCTTAAATCTTATAATATTAAGTGTTCTAAGGCTGTTTTTTGTTGTAAGATATTGTCATTTCAGATCCCAACGAGGGGCATGTGAGGTATTTCCGCTTGGATTGCTTGGACAATTTCCTGATACGTGTGGTTGACTGGTTGGGGCACCTCCTGTAGATGTTCCGCCGGCGGATCCGCCTGTTTTGCCGCACCATTGACATCTTGCTATATATATTTTTGTAGCCATTCGTTATCACCTCCTTTATTTTGAGATATATACATTATATATATATAATGTCAACTGATATTTATTTGCTATTCATTATTGGGAAATTGCAATAGTAAATGTCCTCCCCGGTTTGACGGCTGTTTTCTAAAAACCAATCTATAAAATTCACTAAATACGAGCCTTTAGGCTTATTTTTTGTCAAACTTGGGGCTTATCAAAATACGAAATATAATTCATAATCAGATTTTTTGATTGTGAATTATATTTTTTATTAAAAAATAATAAAAATCCGGATTGACTGAATCGGAAAGCTTTATTTGCTTGACTTAATAATGAAATAATCTTATAATAGCATAGTCGCTATTTGGGCAAAATATCATAATTTAGGAGTACTTTTGACTATGGAAGAGAAGAAAAATGTGTTGAGTAGTGCCGGACTTAAGAAGCTTGAGGACGAACTCGATGAACTTAGAGAGAAAAGAAACGTGGAAATTCCTCAAAAAATAAAAGAGGCGAGAGAACAGGGTGATTTAAGCGAAAATGCTGAATATGATGCGGCAAAAGAGGAGCAAAGAGAAACAGAGGCAAGGATAGAAGAGATAGAAAACCTGCTTAAAAATGCCGAAATTATAGTTGATGAAGAAATAGACGCAAAAAAAATAAGTGTGGGTTGTACCGTTACATTGCAGGAGCAAAAAAACAAGGTGAGTGTTATATACAAGGTTGTCGGAAATATTGAGGCGGACAGCTTAAACGGTATGATCTCTTATGAATCTCCGCTCGGCAAGGCTTTAATAGGCAAGAAAAAGGGCGAGATTGTGGAATTTAATGCACCGGCAGGGACTTTCAGTTATAAGGTAACCAAGATAGAGAAAACAGTTTAATTCGGAAGGAAGATAAGATGTCTGATAATAAGGTAAATAATGATATTGTAAATGAGCCGAGCGAAAAGGAACTCGGTCGACTTTTGCAGGTAAAGATGGATAAGCTTAAGGAGCTTAAAAATAACGGTAAAGATCCTTTTTTTATAAATAAATTTGATGTAACACATCACAGCATTGATATTAAAGAAGATTTTGAAGAATTGGAAGGCAAAAATGTTACCGTTGCCGGTAGGATTATGAGCAAAAGGGTAATGGGGAAGGCATCTTTTTGCAATATCTTGGATTTAAAGGGTAACATACAGTGCTATGTGGCAAGGGATTCACTCGGCATAGATGAGTATGCCGAATTTAAAAAATATGATATCGGAGATATTGTGGGAGTTACGGGTGAGGTATTTAAGACCAAGACCGGAGAAATATCTATACACGTTGTTAAGCTGACCCTGTTAACCAAAAGTTTACAGATTTTGCCTGAAAAATTTCACGGAATAACGAATACGGATCTTCGCTATCGTCAAAGATATGTGGATTTAATTATGAATACGGAAGTTAGGAATACTTTCGTTATGCGTTCGCAGATAATAAAAGAGATAAGAAAATACTTAGATGATAAA
>CAUUGW010000158.1:0-3617 GCA_963544785.1 uncultured Lachnospiraceae bacterium
ATTCTATGCATTACTGCGTATCCGTTATCTCTTTTTTTCTAATTTCAATCAACTCTTCAAGCTCTGTAATGTCATCTGCATCTGCATATTTTTTTATAAACAATCTTGCTGTTCTTTTATATCCGTCTATTCTGTTTTTTTCTTTGTTGCCCTCTCTCCATTTCTGTACAGCCCTATTCTGTGCATCCGATACTTTATTCATTTTCTCACTTGCCTTTCTTTCTTTTGTATGTTATATTTAACATACAAGGCGGTGGCAAGTACCACCCTGTTGTGTTTGTGTTTAGCTCTATTATTGATTTAATAGAGCTTTTTATTTTTCTCTTTCAGCTTCTTTAATAACCTTTTCGATTATTTCCTTAGCTTTTTCCTCGTTTCCACTCTCAAGTAATACTTGTAGAGAATAAAGAAACGTTAAAAGTTCTAATCTTGTCAATCCCATTTCTTTCTCCTTTCTGCACTTGCCTTGCTTACTTGTTAAGTACTCCTTAACTGTATCTTTATTATAGCATGCACGCTATATAATGTCAATACTTTTTAATATTATTTTCATAGTTAGCCAAAGAATATATGCAAAACCGCCCATCACGAGCGGTTTTTATGTTCTATGCATTACTGCGTATCCATTATCTCTTTTTTTCTAATTTCAATCAATTCTTCAAGCTCTTTAATGTCATCTGCATCTGCATATTTTTTTATAAACAATCTTGCAGTTCGTTTATATCCGTCTATTCTGCTTTTTTCTTTATTCTTTTCTTCCCATTTCTTTTTAGCTCTTTTTTGAGCTTCAGATACTTTATTCATTTTTACTTGCCTTTCTTTTTTTTGTATGTTACAATATACATAACATACAAGGTGGTGGCAAGTACCACCCTGTAAGTTTTTGTTGGTGGCTCTATTATTTATTTAATAGAGCTTTTGTTTTTTCTTTCGCTTCCTCAAGGTCTTTACAGCCATTGAGGACTTCAAGGATTTTACGAGTTTGATTTTCTTCTGTAACCTTTATCAACAGTTCTCCTAAATTCATATCTTCTTCCATCTTTTCTCCTTTCCGCACTTGCCTTGCTTACTCGTTAAGTATTCCTTAACTGTATATTTATTATACCGCACTCGGTATAATTTGTCAATACTTTTTTGATTATTTTTTCAAAAAAATGTGAGCATTACAACACCAAGTTGCAAGTTTTTTAAGAAATTTGCAACTTTTCTTTTATGGCTTCCTGTAATAATGCAGAAAAATTGATATTTTGCTTTTCAGCTTCATAACATAACCAAGACGGCAAGGTACAATTCTTTTTCACAGTTTTTAAATCATTTTTTCTTCTGTATTCTGAAAAATCCACATCTACATAAGTTAAAACTTCATCTTTACTTAATTCAATTTGTTTCAACTCGGACGGAACCGGTATAGCTTGTTTTTTGTCCTCCAACATTAATCCGGACATAGCTATGGCATCCCGTGCCATTTCAATCGCTTCTACCATATTATTTCCTTGCGTATTGACATCAAAGTCGGGAATATAAACAATAATAAATTTTGCTCCTTTTTTCATTTTAATTGGATATGCTCGTTTCATTTCATTGTCGCTCTCCTTTCTATATTTTATTATACGCCCTTTATACGTATTTATCAATGCTTTTTTGATTATTTTTTCAAAAAAATATATTTATTTGTTTATAGCCATACCTGAAATGGCATCAGTTAAAGCCTTAGAAAAGTTTATACCTATCCGCACACCTAAATCATTCGCCCATTTAGGAATATTTAATGTTTTTTTAACAAGGGTATTATCTTTGAAATATTCCTCAACATTAACCATAACCATTGTGACAAATCCGTCATCACACTTTATATCATTAATATTGCTTGGTTTAGGTATTTCCTCACCGCTTTCTATCATATCGGCTAAAGTCATTCCTAAAACCTCTTTAGCCATACACATTCCATAAGCGATATCATTTTGGCTGACTCCTGTATAAGCTCCCTCCACATCTACACTTTCAATAAAATATCCTCCGTCTTCCTCATTATGAAAAATAAAAGGATATGCCAATATTAAAGACTTAACATACATATTGTTTTCCTCCTTACGATTTCATTTTACTACGTGTTAATACGTATGTCAAGTATTTTTTATATTTTTTCAAAAAATAAAAAGCACCCTTACGGATGCCTTTTACTTTAATTATGCCGCCTCAATCATCGGAAATATTCCGCTGTTTTTCAACAAGTCATATAAAAACAGTCTGCCCTTTTGTGTCCAATACATATGAGTAGTTGCCCCTTGTGTTCCGTCGGGCTTGTTGTAATTCTGTGTCTTAGTCTGCGTATATCCTTTATCCTGATACTTTGCATACAAGAACCATATTCCCGACTGCTTGAACTGTACTCCTAATTCATTAAGCTTTTTGTTTAACCCTTTCGCACTCATACCGTAGTCTTTTGCAATCTCCGTTACGCTTAACAAGTCGGGACATTGCAATATCAAGTCGTAATATGTAGCTTTAGGTTTAAGCTCCGCTATCTGTTGGTCTTTGACTTGATTGTCAACTTCCAGTGTCGCAATCTTTTGCTCTGCATAAACTAAGGCTCGTGCCATAATCTTCTCAGGGCTGTTATACTCTTTTTCGATTTGAATAAAATATTGTCTTGCCTGCTTTCCTCTGTCTGTTCTTTGTATCATCGCTAATTCTTTTGCCATATCTAATTTAATCGCGTGGTCTGTAGCAGGTCTTCCTCCGGTACTTTCCGACAAAAATGTCGAAAAGTCTGTCCCTTCAGCAAAACCGTATTCAGTCATTCTTGGAAACCATTTATCATAAGGTGTTTTAACATCTAAAAACTCGTGTAAATCTCTACCGCTAACCACAGGCTCCATATTTTCGTTTGTCGTTATCTTAATTATTTCATTCATTATCCCATAATCTCCTTTCTCATCTCTGCTTTTATAGCTTTTCCGCCTTGAAAATATCCAAAGCTGAAAGCACATACAATCAAATTGAAAATATCATCTTTGTAAGTATTCCTTATCTCGTTCATCGTTTCAAATCTTAAATCATATTTACTGTCAATACATTTTCTTGTCTTGCTTGCTAACTCAATTACATTTTTCATATAAAAAAGCTCCTTTCTAAACTAAATTTTGTCCTTGAAAGAAAGCTCAATCTGCATTATAATATTTACAGAAAGAGTAATCTTTCGTACGTTGAGCAGTCATTTCGTTGGTAGCGGGTTGACTGCTCTATTTTTGTTTTATATCAGACTTTAACTTTTTTATCCCTTGTCTTATCGCAAACGCTTTAGTCGTTCCGTATTGACTGCAATATTCTGAAAGAATATCTTTGCATTCAATATCTAATCTAACATTTACTGATTCAGATTTGGGATTATCAGTCGGTCTTCCTGTGCGTGGACTCATTTATCATCACCTCACTTTTGCGCCACATAAGTATTATATAATTTTGTGTCGCAAAAGTCAAGCATTATTTTCAAATTCCGGCAAAAAGCACTCTTTCAAATGCCTTTTACTTTAATTATGCAGCTTCAATCATCGGAAATATCCCGCTGTTTTTCAACAAGTCATATAAAAACAGTCTGCCCTTTTGTGTCCAATACA
>CAUUGW010000159.1:0-3537 GCA_963544785.1 uncultured Lachnospiraceae bacterium
AACGAAAGGACAGGTGGCGTCTATGAGTTTCAGTCCCTTTTTATTTATATTTTCGTATACCTTCCTCGATACTCCGTGAGAGCGGATAACAACCGTTCCCTTATCGGGAAGCTCGGCATCGGTATGCCCTCCGTCCGAATTTATTGAATCATCATCTATTATCTTAACTCCCCTGGAGCCCAAATCATCCACAACCGCTTCATTGTGGATGATTTCTCCGTAAGTATAAACGCTCTCTTTTTCTTCGCCCGTTTGCCCGACAAGATTGTAAACCTCATCCACCGCTTTTTCCACTCCGAAACAAAAGCCGGCGCTCTTTGCCAGTATTATTTCAACATTTCTTTCCGGCATTATATAAAACTCCTTATATGCGTTCTTCGTAAAGAGAAATGATTTTTTCAGCAACCTCATTTATTGTAAGGCTTGAAGAGTCTATCTCTACGGCATCATCCGCCTTTTTGAGCGGAGATTCTTTTCTTGTCATATCCTGAACGTCTCTGACCTCTATATCTCTTTTTATAATATCAATGTCGCCGCTTATGCCTTTTTGAGACAGCTCTTTGTACCTGCGTGCGGCTCTGACCTCGACGGAAGCGTCAAGATAAATTTTCAGAGCTGCAAAAGGCAGCACGACCGTGCCTATGTCTCTTCCATCCATAACGATATCGCATGTTTTTGAAAGTTTTCTTTGCAAATCAACAAGCTTTTCTCTGATAAATTTATATCCGGAAACGGTGCTTGTTGCGGCTCCCACCTTCTCTTCCCTCAAAAGAGAGGTTACATTTTCTCCGTTAAGAAAAACCTGCTGTTGTCCGTTTTCGTAAGCTATTGATATTTCAACATTTTCACTGGCTTTTAATACGTCTTTTTCATTTAAAATATCAATATTATTTCTCAGCATGTATATTGTCATCGCCCTGTACATGGCGCCCGTATCTACATAAACCGCATTAACCCTTGAAGCTACAAGCCTGGCTATTGTAGATTTCCCCGCTCCCGCAGGTCCGTCTATTGCTATCGCATGATATTTCATTCTATTCTCCCGACGCCGCAGATTCTCCGGCAAGACTGCCCGTTGACCACGCAATCTGCAAATTGAAGCCTCCGGTGTATGCGTCAACATCCAGTACTTCTCCGGCAAAATAAAGACCGGAGCATAATTTTGACTCCATTGTAGAAGGATTGATTTCCTTCACATCAACTCCGCCTCTTGTAATTATCGCCTCATTATATCCCCTTGCGGAAATAATTGTAATCGGCAAGGCTTTGCAAAGCTCGGCGAAACTCCTTATATGCCGTGGATTAACGCCGCTTGATTTGGTATTTTTATCTATACCTATCATCTCGGATTCCGCAAATTCAACCATAACGGGTATCAAGCTTCTTGGAAACAGGCCGTCCAGAGAATTTCTGAATATCTTATCTTTTCGCTCGTACAGATCTCTGCCTATTCTCGCTTCGAGCTGCTCAATGCTGAGAGCCGGCTTTAAATCTATAAAAAGTTTCCATTCACTCCCCTTTTCATAGATAGTGCTTGCGGAAAGAACCAACGGACCGCTTACCCCGAAATGGGTAAACAGCATTTCTCCAAACTCGTCAAAATGAGGAATACCTTTTGTTTTTTTATTATATAATCTTACGTTTTTTAATGATAAGCCCTGTAATTTTTTGCACCATTCTTCTTTGGTGACAAGGGGAACGAGGGAGGGTGCGCATTTCTGAATTTTATGCCCCAAGCTTTTGGCAAACAAGTATCCGTCACCTGTCGATCCGGTTGAGGGATAGCTCAAGCCCCCTGTAGCAACTATAACGGAATCAAAGCTTAAAATTCCGTTTTCGGAAATCTTAACACCATATACCTTGTTATCTTGGGCAAGTACATCTTTTACCGGAGTATTATACAGTATTTCGACATTCAGATCCTTAAGCTCCTTTACAAGAGTTTTTATTATATCTGACGAACGATCGGAAACCGGAAAAACCCTTTCGCCCCTTTCAACCTTTAAAGGGCAGCCCCTGTCATTGAAGAAATCCTGAACCTGAAAATTACTGAAATTGTATACGGCGCTGTAAAGAAATTTGCCGTTTCTTACTATGAAATCAAAAAATTCATGTGTGTTGCAGGCATTTGTGACATTACACCTGCCCTTTCCGGAAATAAATATCTTTTTTCCGGGCTTTTCATTCTTTTCAACTATCGTTACCGAGGCGCCGTTTCTTGCGGCGGCTATACCCGCCATCATTCCCGCCGCGCCGCAGCCTATAACAATAACTTTCTTTTTGGACATAGCCCCATCCGTTCAGCCTTTTATGAATTAAAATCCTTGTAACATGACTCAAGAAGAGCACCGAACTGAGCGTCATCAAGGTCGTTGTCTCCGGTAACAGCCATACATGCCGCTCCATGTATGAAAATCCACATCTTCATAAAAAGACCGTTGGGGTCTTTGCAGCCAAGCCTTGCAGCTCTCTGAACCTCTTTTGCAACAGTTTCCTCACCGCCGTTTACAAGATCATACATACTCTTTAAATCTTCATTCCTTGAGCTGAGAAAAAGAAGTCTGAATAACTGCGGATATTTTCTCGCAAAGCTCATGTATGCCATACCCAAACTCTTGAACGGAGTCTCGCTATTGCCGTTATTTTTTTTGTAAAATTCTTCATAAAAGCCTGCCGCTTTATCGTAGACATCCTTTTTTAAGGAATCCATATTTTCATAAATTCTGAAAATCGGCTGAGTGGAGCAGCCCGCTTCAGCCGCAAGACCTCTTGAAGTTATCTTATCAAAGCCTTCCCTTGCCGTAATATTAAATGCGGCATTGATTATATCTTCTTTTGAAATAGTGGCTTTTCTGGACATTTTGTCACCTCATCACATCAACTGCTATATATTTGATATCGTTTGTTATTATCAGATATACTCTTTGTTTTGTCAAGCATTCTTATTTTACAGGGCTTGTAATTGATTTTTATCATATTTGATAACAGCCGACTGAATTTTTAAAGAAACCGTTTGTTTTCAGTTATCGGCTGAGTGTATTTTTATACATTTTAACAATTAAAAAATAAACAAGGACTCCCGAAAAAACGAAAGCCCCTGTTATTACTGCTTTTATTTGATTTATAATGCGTGAGTCACGAGGGAATCGAACCCTCGACAACTTGATTAAAAGTCAAGTGCTCTACCGACTGAGCTAGTGACTCAAAAAACGGAGTACAAATCATACCGTTTGACTGGGCTAGCAGGATTCGAACCGGCGAATGCAGCAGTCAAAGTGCTGTGCCTTACCACTTGGCGATAGCCCAATAAAAACAGGTTGCCTATGTTTGCCGAGTTCAAGCAGCACACATACCTAAGGATAAAGCAAAGTACCCGCTTACCCCAAGAGTAAAAGGGTGGATAGTGGGATTTGAACCCACGACCTCCAGAACCACAATCTGGCGCGCTAACCAACTGTGCTATACCCACCGTAAATGTGCTCGAAGGGATTCGAACCCCCGACCCACGGCTTAGAAGGCCGTTGCTCTATCCTGCTG
>CAUUGW010000160.1:0-3500 GCA_963544785.1 uncultured Lachnospiraceae bacterium
AAAGGTTTCCTCACACTTAAAAACCCTTGCTCTTAAAAGCTTAATTTTTTCTTCATTAAGATAAAAATATGAGTCTACGGCACGCACCCTGTTCACAATATCCAAGGCTTTATCATTAAAATTGATATGCCCCTCCTCTTTAGAAATCATCTTTGTGTATGTCGCCAAGGAATTATCCTGTATCTTTTCACTCACATTCCCGCTTTCAATCAAATCAAGAGTTTCAAGTAAGGCATCAGCTCCGAGTACCGCAAGCCTTTCAAAAAGCTCGGCACTCGTTTCACCGTCTAAAATTTCAATCTCCTTTTTAAGAAGCATATTGCCGGTGTCCATACCCTCGTCCATTTTTATAACGGTGATTCCCGTGACCCTATCCCCGTTAAGAATCGCAGCCTGAATAGGAGATGCCCCCCTATACTTAGGAAGAAGAGAGGCATGCACATTTACACACATAAATTTGGGAATATCGAGCAATGCTTTCGGCACGATTTTGCCGTAAGCCGCCGTCACAATCACATCGGGATTTAAATTTCTTATATCATCTAAAAAAATCTCATCTCTTATATTATTAGGCTGAAAAATCCTATCAATGCCGAGAGTAACAGCCGTTTTCTTAACCTCGGAAAAATCAAGTCCCTTGCCCCTTGATCTCTTTTTATCCTCTTTTGTAACCACCGCCAAGACATCATGCTTATTATTTAATTTCTTTAAAATTGTGGCTGAAAATGACGGTGTACCCATAAATATAATCTTCAAAATCTCACCCCTGTTTATCCTTGACTTAATTATGATTCAACCCTGTCCTCTATGTCCTTTAAATCCCCATCGACCTTGGACACATAAAGCACCCCGTTAAGATGATCATACTCATGACATATGGCTCTTGCCAAAAATCCCTCCGCTTCCATCTCGAACTCATTCATCTCAATGTCAAATGCCTTGACTTTTATGTAATCGGGTCTGACCACGCAGCCCATTTTCCCGGGAACGCTAAGACAGCCCTCATCGCCGGTCTGCTCCCCTTTTTTCTCTAAAATAACGGGATTTATAAATACCATAGGGCTGTCACCCGTAACATCAACGACAAAGAGCCTCCTAAGCACACCGACCTGCACCGCCGCAAGCCCGCAACCCCCGCTTTCATACATCGTATCGAACATATCGTCAATCAATTCAAGAGTTCTTTCATTTAATCCCTTGATTTCCTTGGATTCTTTGGAAAGAATCTCATCTCCCATAAGTCTTAACTGTCTTAATGCCATACAAACCTCTCTTTATAACAAAAACAATAGATTTTATAAAAAATATGCAGTACCTTACATAATAATATAAAAAAAATAAAAAATCAACTTTTTAATTTATTCGATATTCTTAAGTGCCTCACTCATAGGAATCTTTTTTATTCTCTTAAAATCAAATATGCTGACTATGATATATCCGGCAAATATGAAAATAAACATCTTAACATATCCCGTAGGCTTCATCATAAACGCAAACCAGCCGCTTTGCCTAAGCATAATGGCTTTCCAGACATATGACATAATAACGGGACCTAATGTTATACAAACCAAAGCCTCTATAAATACGGTAATGGTGGTGGAACGCAGATAAAGGCCGGCAATTTCTTTATTTTTATATCCCAAAATCTTAGCCATAGATATTGCATTCTCATTCTTCTCAATAATAATTTTAGTCAACAGATAAATCAACACAATCGAAAGAACCGTACACAGAAGTTGAAAATATCGCATAAATCCCCCGACTGAATGTTCCAGCTGTTCGGAAACCTTTGCAATGTCCTCCTCCGTAATAACCGTCATAACATTTTCTTCTTCTATATCCATAAGCTCTGAATTGGAAAAATATCCGTTAAATTCTTCTTTATCCGAATTAAAGACGGCACGATAATTATCTATAGGCATAAAAACCGCAATATCGGCACTTTTATCATAAATTCCGACAACCTCAAAGACATAATTATTATTTTCGTATCTTTCCTCAAGCATAATTTCACTGCCTGTCTTAATATCATATTTCTCGGCAAAGGCAAGAGAAATATACACCTGATTTTCTTTTAACGACGAAAACTCATCTATTTTTACATAGTTGCCTGTGTCTAAAATTCCATACACCGCAATATCTTCATCATTGCTCTTATTTTTCTTTTGTAAATGTTTTGTCAAAAACCGTTCCGCCATCCTGTTTTCTGTATCTATGATATCCCCATTATCGTCCTTATAGGATTTTAATATATATTGATAACCGGCAAACATCATATTTTTAATATTGCTCTGATACGATGCAAGTGTATCCGAAAAACCCACCGCCATTGAAAGCATAACCGAAATAAACAGTATCCCTAAAAAGAGTACCATATAATTAGGAATGTTTTGCAGTATAATCCTTAAACGAAATCTATTTAAAAAACTCCATTTAGGCAGTCTGATTGTTTTTTTATGTTTTCGTTTCTTTAAATCGTGTCGTAAAAATTGCAGGGGTGTTTTTTGCAACATTCTGATTATAATAACAAGATTGACTGCAAGCATAAGAATGACGGGAATAACCGTTGTTTTTAAAAAAGCCTCTTTGCTTAAAACCGTCCTGCAAAGGGGCAGACTGTAGCTGTCATAATACAGACCCGTCACCACATCTTTAAAAACGGTATAGCCTAAAATATTTCCTATGACGGCGGAAACAACGGTGACAATTAGAGGCATAGAAAGAAAATGTATGACAAGCTCCGATCTTGTATACCCTGATGCCCTTAAGGTTCCGATAACGGAGGATTCTTTTATAATGGTATTGGTGACAGTCACCGCAAAAATAAAGGCGATAATAACAATCAGAATATTTAAAGTAACGCCTGCCATAGCCTTATCTTTCCCCAAATCATCAGGGGCAAAGTTGATTGCCTGATTGATGTATGCGGGCGTGATTTCCAATATTTCGTTATCAGAAACAAGCACCTGTGTCAACAATGACTTGACCAAGTTGTCAGAAAATACTTTATCTTCTTTTTCATTATCGGGTGCAGATACATACTGCCACGCATAGACATAATGAGTGCTGTTTTTAAGCCTGTTAAATCCCTCTTTTGTAACCATTGCCACATCGAATTTTAAAGCATTAAACATAAATTCCGTGGGTTTTTCATGCAGACTGTAATAATTTGTATAAGAAATAAAACCGACCGCCTTATAAGAAAGCCCTCCGATTGTAATTGTATTATCAAGTTCTATACCGGCATTGTCGGCATGCATACGGTCAATTACTATCTCTTCCTCGTTTTCGGGAAAACGTCCATTCATAAGACAGGGCAAATTAATATCGTTGTTCCGTGTGTAAATCCTCACCGTCCCGTCATTTAATCCGTCGTTGTTATAGTCTTCCGTTTCATTCTTGTAGAAATTTTCATAGACATTAACAGGAGTTTCTTTAAAATCTGAATCATTTAGTTTATATTTCTCTTCCGCATCCGCATACTTTTCATCTACTTCTTT
>CAUUGW010000161.1:0-3416 GCA_963544785.1 uncultured Lachnospiraceae bacterium
CCTTCAACTGTCGGTTTTCGATAACAAAAAGCTCATATCCACCCAAAATATAGATCTCGGAGTACTCAGGACAAGAACCTCTCTTATAAAGCTTGGAGTAGCGCCGGATAAATTCAAAAAATATATTTTCCGAATAGCGTCTGCGTTTATGAGAGATTTTAAAAAGCTGCACCTTAAGAGTGAAAATATAAAAAATCTCATCATTGTTGATGATTATATATCGCCATATTTGTGCCACAATGATATCGGAGATATAAAAGACGGTTATGCGAAAATGGCGGACTATGAAGCTTTTTTGGAAGAGCTGTCCAGAATGTCGCTTCATGACATATCCGTAAAGCTTGATCTTCCCCTTGATAAAATAGAAACCTTCATAATTTCATCATGGATAGTATCGGCAATTGCAAAAGAGCTTTCGGCTGAACTTATATGGGCTCCGGGAGCGGCTCTCAGCGACGGAATAGCATATAATTACGCTGAAAACAAGAAGTTTTTAAAATTCAATCATAATTTTGAAAAGGATATAATTTCCGCAGCTGAAAATGTAGCCGGAAGGTATTTATGTGATAAGAAAAAATATTCCGCTTTAAGCAGCTGTGCCCTTGATATTTTCGATGTCATAAAAAAGAAGCAGTCTCTCAAAGACAGGGAAAGACTTCTGCTTGAGATATCCGCTATCTTGTATGACTGCGGATCGTTTGTAAGTATGACCAACACGGCAAGATCGGCATTTAATATAATAATGTCAACAGAGATGATAGGACTTTCACACAGCGAAAGAGAAACGGTCGCCTATGTCGTATGGATGAGCCATTTAAAGAATGACAGAGACATTGACAATGTAAATATGCTGCATCAGCTGGATGCTCAAAAAAGGCTTTTGGTAAGCAAGCTTGCCGCCATTTTAAGGGTTGCCGACAGTATACATTTTTTTAAGCCCGAGAGAATAAGGGACATAAAGGTAAGTCTTAAGGACAGACAGCTTTTTCTGGTGTCGGCAAAGCCTCATGATTATACGTTGGAATACGATATGCTTTCGTATAAGATGAAACTGTTTGCCGAGGTTTACGGTATAGAGCCGGTATTAAGATACAAAAGGGGAAAGAGATAAAATTGGATCATTACATCAACAGAGAGCTTTCGTGGCTTAAATTCAATGAAAGAGTTTTGGATGAGGCACTCAAAGACGGTAATCCTCTTTTTGAGCGTCTGAAATTTCTTGCCATTACCGCAGGAAATCTTGACGAGTTTACAATGGTCAGAATGGCTTCATTATATGAAATGAAAAAATCCGGTGCCGAGAGTGAGGACATCTGCGGAAAATCCGCAAGCTCCCAGATAGATGAGATTTCTCCCGAAATAAAAGCCTTTGTAAAAAAGCAATACAGGATTTACAACAGAACCTTAAGTCCTCTTTTAAGAGAAAACGGTATATATTTACTTAGAAAGGAGCAGGAGTTAACGGTTTCGGACAAGAATTACATAGACGAATATTTTGACGAAGAAATTTATCCGGTTCTTACTCCCATGGCGGTAGATTCCTCAAGACCCTTTCCTCTGCTTCACAACAAGGCTCTTTATATAGGTTCGCTTGTGAAGAAAAAGAAAAAAGATGAACTTGTGGATTTTTGTCTGGTACAGGTGCCCGACGTGCTTCCGAGAATTATAGAGCTTCCCCATGAGTCGCCGGAAGCTTGCAGACTTGTTCTTCTGGAGGATGTTATAGAGAGGAATTTAAGGAAATTATTTTTTAATTATGACATAATATGCAGTCATTCGTTCAGACTTATAAGGAGTGCGGATTTTTCAATAGATGAATATGAAATTTCGGATCTTCTTTCGGAAATAGAAAAGCAGCTAAAAAAAAGAAGATGGGGGATGGCACTTAGGCTTGAGATTTCGGGCGGTGCCGATACCGAGCTTACGGACAGGCTTGCCGAGGAGCTCAGAATTGACCATCCTAATATATACAGGCTTGACGGACCTATTGACCTAAGCTTTTTGGATAAGATATGCGATTTTAAAGAGTCTGCCGATTTAAGAGAAAACAGATATAAATCCGGAATCACACCCAAATATTTTCAGGAGGATACAAGCGTATTTGACGTAATAAAGAAAAAGGATGTGCTTTTGCACCACCCTTACGAATCCTTCGAACCTGTCGTCAGATTTATTGAGGAGGCTGCGAGAGATAAGAATGTGCTTGCAATAAAGCAGACTCTTTACCGCGTAAGCCCGGGCTCTCCTATAATAGCGGCGCTTGCAAGGGCTGCGGATTCGGGAAAACAGGTATCGGTTCTTGTTGAATTAAAAGCAAGATTTGACGAAGAAAATAATATAGGCTGGGCAAGAATGCTGGAAAAGGCGGGCTGCCACGTTATATACGGGCTGGTAGGCTTAAAGACCCATTGTAAAATTACTCTTGTTGTAAAAAGAGAAGAAGACGGCATAAGAAGATATGTACATCTGGGAACCGGCAATTATAATGAACTGACTGCAAGGCTGTACAGTGATGTGGGCATGTTTACCTGCAAAGAAGCCTACGGAGCTGACGCAACGGCTGTTTTTAATATGCTTTCAGGCTATTCCGAGCCTCCCGTTTGGAACAAACTCGTTATCGCTCCGTTATGGCTTAAGGACAGGATAATATATCTTATCAACAGAGAAGCGGATCATGCTAAAAAGGGAGAGCCTGCCAGGATTATCGCCAAAATGAATTCCTTGTGTCACAAAGAGGTTATAGACGCTCTCTATGCTGCGGCAAAAAGCGGTGTTGAAATAGATCTGATTGTCAGAGGAATCTGCTCTCTCAGAACGGATTTGGAAGAATTAAATGGCAGAATAAGGGTAAGATCCATATTCGGAAATTTTCTTGAGCACAGCAGGATATTTTATTTTAAAAACGGATTTTTACCGGAGCTCTACTGTGCAAGTGCCGACTGGATGAAGAGGAACCTTGAGAGAAGAGTGGAAATAATGTTTCCGGTTGAGGATGAGGAGCTTAAGGAAAAGCTTATTCACATACTTGAAATCGAACTCAAGGACACAGAGCAGGCGCGTATCATGCAGGAGAACGGAAAATATACTGATGTGGACAAGAGGGGCAAAAGGCATATAAACTCTCAGCTTATTCTGGGAAAAGAGATCCATGCGGAAAATAATAAACAGACATCACAGAAGACCAGGGTATTTGTGCCGAGGACTTCTGAAAGCAATATATAAATAATTCAGGAGGAAATTTTTATGCAGGAATACGATGATGCGGTACTGAAGTGCTTTCTTAAAAACCAGTCAAAGCTGTTTCCTGAGGACGTAGCGGCTTCACCGGAGGAAGCGGAGGCGTTCCTGGAGGAATGCTATGCGGTTGTTGTCAATTCTCCGGGTGAGGTAAGAGCCTATTTTGAGGAAGAAGGACT
>CAUUGW010000162.1:0-3399 GCA_963544785.1 uncultured Lachnospiraceae bacterium
AGGTATAGCTCGCACTAAGTTCATACTTCGCTTCGCTTGTATTCTCTAAGTGCTCACATTATACCACATTTTTTGTGTGATGTATATAATTAAGAACAAAAATAAAACAAAAAACAGTCAATTTTTGTTAAAAATTAATAACAGATAGATTCCAATACCGAATTTGCGACTTCTTTTGATGCCAACAGTTCAATTAATTTTGCCGCAAATAAAAATACGCAGCCAAGCCCCGCAGATGTGACAATGTTTCCGTCAACTACCACCTTTTCATCTAAATAACAAGCTCCGTTATCCGTCAATTCATTTTTAAATGAGGGGTAGCAGGTAGCTTTTTTTCCTTTTAAAATATTAAGTCTTGCTAAAATATACGGTGCGGCACAAATAGCGGCAATAAGCTTTCCTTTTTTATAAGACTCCGTCAGGCAGTCGGCAAGCTCCTTGTGTGAAGCCAATGCTTTGCTTCCGTTCAGTCCTCCCGGTAAAAACAAGGCATCATATTTTGACAGATCCGCTTCTTCAAATAATAAATCGACGGATACACCTATGTTATGAGAACCTGTGACCTTAATTGAACCGAAAACAGATATTGTATCCACATCAATTTTTGCTCTGCGAAGAAGATCAACCACAACCAATGCTTCACATTCTTCCAATCCGTCAGCCATAAAAACAGCCACTTTTTTTATATTTGACATATAGAAATCCTTTCTTAAAATTAAACAATAACAAAATGGCAGGAACTGTAAGCCGAGTTCTGTCATTTAAAACGATCATCTATCTAGGACCTATGTTACCATAGGCCTCAAGCGACTCACCTCAAACATGACGAGCAGCCATATAGTTTGAATTCAGTCTTGCTTCGGATGGGGTTTACACAGCACCTTGTGTTACCACAAAGCCGGTGGTCTTTTACACCGCCCTTTCACCCTTACCATATAAATGGCGGTTTACTTTCTGTTGCACTATCCCTAAGGTTACCCTCGCCGGACGTTATCCGGCATCCCGCTCTGTGAAGCTCGGACTTTCCTCGTGAAATTCACGCGATCGTTCATTCCTGCCAATCAGTACAATATCAATTTATCATATTAAACACCTGCAAGCCTTATTGTTCATTATCGGTATGAAACATAGCCGCTATTTTTTCAAGATTATGAGCCTGTTCCGACAATTCTTTGCTTGCACTAAAGCTTTCCTGTGCGGCGCCTGCATTTTCCTGCACATCGATACTTATCCTGTCCACTCCCTGCAAGGTCTGTTTCAACGCATCAGCCTGTCCTGCCGATGCTGAAGAAATTTCGTTGATAAGATTTACTATCTGTTCAACCCCTGATATAACCTCGCTTAATATCTCTCCCGTCCTGTCTGCTATCTGTGTTCCGTTTTCAACCGTTTTTATCGTTTCTTCTATTAATGCGGTGGTATCCTTTGCAGCCTGTGAAGATTTGCCTGCCAGATTGCGTACCTCATCAGCCACTACGGCAAATCCCTTTCCGGCTTCTCCTGCTCTTGCGGCTTCTACTGCGGCATTAAGGGCAAGAATATTGGTTTGGAAAGCGATGTCTTCGATAACCTTTATAATCTTGCTGATTTCCGAAGATTTATCGTTGATTTGTCTTATGGCCTCCATCATCTCGTTCATACGTATACTGCTTCTGTCCGCCTTTTCTCCCACGTCCTTTCCCTGCTCTGCGGCATTCATAGCGTGTATGGCATTTTCTGAAACCTGTGCACTTAAATTGTTCACAGTGGTTGTCAGAGACTTGGTTAAGTCTGCCTGACGAGAGGTTCTTTCTGCCAGCATTTGAGCGGTATTTGCCATCTCGACGGAACCGTTGGTCACATTTGAAGAGGCGTCGGTAATTTTTCCTATTGTATCCTCAAATACGGAGGATACCTTTTCCAATGATATCTTTATTTTGGCAAATTCGCCGTCATATGTATGTTTCAGTTCTATATTTAAAAATCCGTCAGAGAATCTGTCAAGGGCAAAAGATATTTCATTGATATAGTCAATGTAGGTATGCAGTCTGCCCACCAACATCCGCATAGATTCCGCCAGTTCTCCTATTTCATCATTGCCATTTACATTAATATCCGTACTCAGCTCTCCGGCGGCAAGTCTGCGTGTGAGCAGTGTCAGTCTGCGTACTGGCGCGGATATTCCGTTGGCGGCTATGATAAGTATGACTATCAGTATCAGAATAACTATAATGTACATTATGGTTATGGACATTCCCGCCTGCTTTGCCTCTGCTAAAAAGTCGTTTTCAGATATTATCAAAGCCACTTTCCAATGTAAAAGCTTTGCGGAGCTCACCGCTCCGTAGCTTGGCTTGTTTTTTGGCTTAAGCTTTAGAGTTTCATTTTCGTTTGAGTGAAACAACTCCTGTATAATTCCATCGGATATATCAAGCTCTTTTGTGTCTTCTCCTGAATTATCGGATTCTTCCGTTCCTGATGCCAGAATCAGATTATCTCCCGACACCATAAGTATTTCCGAATCTGTATCATCATATTGTTTATTTCGCTCCATTACAATAGTGCTTAACCTGTCTATTGTAATATCTACAGCAGTAACGCCTATTATTGTATTATGATTTTTATCTTCATACACAGGTGCGGCGATGGTCACAACCATATTGCCGGTAGCCACGTCCTGATAAGGTTCAGTAATTTTATACCCTACTTTTTTATCCTCATCGGTTATCCAGAAATCTCTGGTTTTTATGTCATATCCCGCATCGGCTGTCCATACATTTCCGTCAATCGATATATCCTTTGATGAGGAAGCGACAAACAATGACAGAATGTCGGATTGATTTAAATCCATTATGTTGTTCAAGGTCTGATACACGGTTGTGTATTCCGGCAATGTTTTGAAAGTATCTCTGGAATCCGCTTTTTTAAGGAATCTTATAACGTCGGGATTTACGGATAACGACCTCACTGTAGTCAGGTGTTGCAAAAAGAACTGGTCTATCTCTTTGGTAATCAGATCCGCTTCAAGCTTGGAGCTGACACTCTTATCTTTAAGCACGGTGCGATACGCCATATTAACAGTCAGGATTCCGGAAATGAGCATAGCGATTATTGCAGCTCCGCCTACCATTATCAAAATTTTAGTTCTGATACTTTTCATATTACTAAAAATCCTCCTTGTAACAACCCGAAACGGCAGTTGTTCGATAAATTTGATGATATTTTACTATAGACATCAGTATAAGTCAATTTAATGTTCTCATAATTCTTGTATTTTCAAACCGATTAGTGTATTATTGCAATATAAAGCTATATTCATACGAATGTGAGGACTGATATGGAAAATTTAAAAAACCATTTTTTATCTCCAACTGAAAAAGAATTGGCTGTTTTAGGAGAAAGATACCTGATGGATTACAT
>CAUUGW010000163.1:0-3359 GCA_963544785.1 uncultured Lachnospiraceae bacterium
AAAACCGTCACAGGCACAACCGGAGCTTAACATAAGATTTCCCTTTTCAAACCTCATATTTAAAAACAATCCGGTAGGTTTTAAATAGCCAAGCTTGTCCTTATTTTCTTCTATAAAGCCGTTAAGCTTTGTTTTGGATAACGACAAAACCAGCTTAAATAATTTCGGGGTGCTTTGCCCCTTAATAATTTGCAAAAAAAGAGGTCTTACCGCAGAATATTTTATGAATCTTTCATTTTCCGTCTCTTCATCCAAATCCTTTATGATTTTTCCGTCAAATGCTGCACTGAAAGATGTGACAACCTCTCCATTTATAAAGCTGAAATCATCGAATATATCTTTAAGCAAAACAGTCTTCATAAAAGCATTAATACTTTTTATTTCAAATAATCTCATATCTCTCCTTATTTTTTAAAAGTACCTGATTATTTTAACATTTATTTGCGGTTTTAACAAGCCAAATTTAAAATAAAAATGAACCTTTGCAAAATCACAAGGTCCATTTTTATTTTGATTAAATTATTTTATTTATTCATCTGAGCCGCCACTTCAGCCGCAAAATCTTCGTTCTTCTTTTCCAAACCTTCGCCGGTTTCATAACGAACAAAATCAACAATCTTAAATGACGCACCGGCCTTTTTAGCAGCATCATCTATGTATTTCTGAACCGACTGTTTTCCGTCCTCAGCCTTTACGTAAATCTGATCCATTAAGCAAATTTCCTGTAATTCTTTGTTGATTCTGCCCTTTACCATACCTGTAATGATTTTCTCATTAGCATCGGGTTTTTCATTTTTTGCCGCAACGGTTAAAATCTCTTCTTCTTTAGCTATATAATCGGCATCCACCTTTGAACGATCAAGATATAGCGGTTTTAATGCGGCAGCCTGCATAGCTACATTTTTAGCTATCTCCATGGTCGCATCATTTACAGTGTCGGTCTCACAAGCCACCAATACACTGATTTTTCCGCCCATATGAATATAACTTGTAACAAAACCCTCAGCTACCTCAAGTTTCTTAAATCTTCTGATTTTAAGGTTCTCTCCTATTACCGCAATTTGAGCCGACAGAGCCTCATTTACCGTCATAGAGGGATCTATAGTCCATTTCTCATTCAGGAATGTATCTATATCTACATTTTCTGTTGTGAGAGCCTGTTTTGCCACATCATCGACATAGGTTCTGAATTTTTCATTCTTTGCCACAAAGTCGGTTTCGGAGTTCACCTCAACTACTACGCCGCTCTTGTTATCATCGGCTATCATTGCCGTTACTATACCCTCTGCCGCTATTCTGCCCGCCTTTTTCTGTGCACTTGCAAGACCCTTTTCTCTTAAAAACTCTATCGCTTTATCCATATCACCGCCGGTAGCATCAAGGGCTTTCTTACAGTCCATCATACCGGCACCTGTCATCTCTCTAAGCTTTTTTACGTCAGCTGCTCCCATTTGTATCTCCTTCCTAAGATATCTATAAATTAATCTTCCGCCTTATCTTCATTTGTTCCTTCCGAATCAAACTGCTCCTGTACTCCTTGGTTCCCCTCGATTACGGCATCTGCCATAGAAGATACTATAAGCTTTATAGCTCTGATAGCATCATCATTTCCGGGTATTACAAAATCCAATTCTTCCGGATCGCAGTTTGTATCCACTACACCGATAAGCTCTATTCCCAAATTATGAGCTTCCTGTATACAAATATTTTCTTTCTTAGGATCTATTATAAATATGGCATCAGGAAGCCTTTTCATATCCTTAATGCCGCCTAAGTTTTTCTCAAGCTTAGCCCACTCTTTTTTTATTTGAATTACCTCTTTTTTAGGAAGAACATCAAATGTTCCGTCCTCAGACATTCTCTCAATGTCCTTTAATCTCTTAATTCTGCTTTGAATTGTCTTAAAGTTGGTGAGCATACCGCCGAGCCATCTCTCGTTTACATAGTACATTCCGCATCTTTGAGCCTCAGTCTTTATTGCGTCCTGAGCCTGCTTTTTTGTGCCTACGAACAGAACCGTACCGCCCTCAGATACAATTCTTGTAATCTCTTTATAAGCCTCATCTACCTTGCCTACCGATTTCTGCAAATCAATAATGTGAATACCGTTTCTCTGTGTGTAGATGTATGGAGCCATTTTAGGATTCCATCTTCTTGTCTGATGCCCGAAATGCACACCCGCCTCCAGCAACTGTTTCATTGAAATAACGCTCATATTTTTTCTCCTTTTTTAGTTATTCTTCCATCTAATACCAAAAACCCGACCAATCGGAAAATCCGCACAGGGTCAATATTAAATGTGATTATTTTAAGTACAATGTACTTAACTATACTAATATATCAAAAATATACTCAAAATGCAAGCAAATATTTTTGAGAATTATTATGTGCAAATTGCAACACCCGAGTTTGACAGCTGTTTTCTAAAAATCTACTTAATAAAGCTCACTAACTACAAGCCTTTCGACTTATTTTTTGTCAAATTTTAATTCTTTTTTTCTTAGGTCTTATACAGTCTTGTGTTATAATAAGAGATGAGAACGCATAAGAAAGTAGGTGATTTCTTTGTTTGTAAAAAAGGGATATAGAGCAAAACAAGGACTTAAAGCCAAATACCCTCTTAATAATATTATAAAACTTTTAGTCTATGATAGAATTTTACACCCTCATCCAAGTTATCTACCTATAAAAACAGAACCTCTTATGTAGAAAACTTTGACTTTACATTAGAAAGTCTTTACCGCTCTTTAACTATTTTTGTAAAACATAAAGATAATCTTTTGCGTGATATACACGAAAACATCTGTATGCACTACACCAGAGATACTTCTAATGTGTTCTATGATGTTACAAACTATTACTTTCACACCGAAGAAGAAACCTCTTTAATTACAATATGAAATCTTATTAGTGATTAGCTGAATTTGCCTGTTGCCAAAACTCAAAAATATATTAAAAATGATTTATATAAAAACTTATTATTTATTTAATAATTCCAATTAAAGCTTTTACTTATTTTGAATATAAAATTAAAAATCAGAATGCCAAATGCTAACCATAGTGTACTTATAACAGCCAAAATTACATAATGATATATATATAAGCTTTCAATTTTTTTTGCAAAATAGATAGCTGCCGATATTGGATTAGTATATGTCAAAATATTCGGTACTTTAATAAATGCACCTGTCAGAAACAAAATAAAATAATTTAATATTATTTCAAATGAGGCTATTTTTGTGTACATTAATGTCAAAACTGCAAAAATTAATGCCAAACCCATGATTCCTATTAATGATAAAATGAGTAGAATAACAGTATTATAATTAATAAATTTTACAATACTGTATTTTAAAGAA
>CAUUGW010000164.1:0-3348 GCA_963544785.1 uncultured Lachnospiraceae bacterium
ATCAGGAAATTATTGCTTTTATTGAAAAAATTGTTGGAGAATGCGGCAAGGAAAAACATTCATATACAAGTTTTAATGTCAATGAGGAGCTTTTAAGTGCCATAAAGGAGCTGATTCCTGAAGAAAAGATGGAAGAGGCGGTATTTGCAAATGAGAAGCAGGAGCGTGATGAAAAAATCAAGGTTATCACTACAATGCTTGAGGAAAAGTTTTCAGATAATGAAGAGTATCTGAAAGGCATACCTGAGGCGGTCTATCAGTATCAGAAAAAAACTGTACGAAAGATGATTTTAAAGGATAGGAAAAGACCTGACGGCAGAGGAATAGATGAGATAAGAAAGCTTGCAGCGGAGGTGGACTTAATTCCGAGGGTACACGGAAGTGCAATGTTTACAAGAGGACAGACTCAGATTTGTACCGTCACCACGCTTGCCCCGTTATCGGAGATGCAAAGGATTGACGGTCTTAATGAGGAAGAGACCTCCAAGAGATATATGCACCATTATAATTTCCCCTCTTATTCCGTGGGAGAAACAAGGGTGTCAAGGGGACCGGGCAGGAGAGAGATAGGACACGGAGCATTGGCGGAAAGGGCTCTTATTCCGGTGCTTCCTACCGTAGAAGAGTTTCCCTATGCCATAAGAACCGTATCGGAGACATTTGAGTCCAACGGCTCCACCTCTCAGGCGAGCGTTTGTGCCTCCACTATGTCGCTGATGGCGGCAGGAGTTCCTATAAAGGCGGCGGTAGCGGGTATTTCTACGGGACTTGTTACAGGGGAGAGCGATGATGATTATATTGTTTTGACCGACATTCAAGGCGTAGAGGATTTCTTCGGAGATATGGATTTTAAGGTGGCGGGCACACATAAGGGTATTACCGCTATTCAGATGGACATAAAAATCCACGGTTTGACAAGGGCTATAGTTGAAGAGGCTATAATCAGATGCAGGAAAGCAAGAGAATACATTTTAGACGATGTAATGAATCCGGTCATTTCAGAACCAAGACCGGAGGTGGGAAAATATGCTCCAAAGATAAGTCAGATGACTATTGATCCGCAGAAAATCGGTGATGTGGTCGGACAAAAGGGCAAGACAATCAATGAAATAATAACCAGAACCGGAGTGAAAATTGACATAACGGATGACGGATTTGTTTCTGTCTGCGGTTTGGATATTGATATGATTGATGAGGCTAAGAGGCTTATTAAGATAATCACGACAGACTTTGAAGAGGGACAGATCTTGGAGGGTGTTGTTGTATCTATAAAGGAATTCGGAGCTTTTGTGGAGTTTGCACCGAATAAAGAAGGTTTGGTACATATTTCCGCCATTGTAAAAGAGAGAATAAATATGGTGGAGGATGTGCTTAACTTGGGAGACAGGGTAACATGTAAGTGCTTGGGTAAGGATAAAATGGGCAGAATTAAGTTCAGCATAAAGGATGTACCCTCTGAAATACAGATAAAAAAATTTTTGTAAGGAGCATATTTTGGCTGATAAGATACCGAGAATTGCAGAATTTTATAAGGTAAGTTTTGGTGAATACGAAAAAACCTATAGGAGCAGAGTGGACAAAAACCTATCGGATGAGGCATTACGCAAAATCTATGAGGATATAAAACTGCCGAAAAGGGCTACGACAGGAAGTGCCGGTTATGATTTCGTTTCACCGTTTGATTTTACCTTAAATCCAATGAATGAGATATATCTGCCGCTTGGAATAAGGGTAAAAATGGAAATCGGTTGGGTGTTACAGCTTTTTCCGAGGAGCGGGCTCGGCAGCAGATACAGACTGCAATTAAATAACACCACCGGAATAATAGACAGCGATTATTTTGATACTGAAAATGAGGGGCATCTTATGTGCACAGTTGCAAATTGCTCATTTGACAGGGAAAAAATTTTGGAAGTAAAAAAAGGTGACGGATTGTTACAGGGAGTATTTTTGCAATACGGGATTACATTAAGTGACGATACGTTTAATAAAAGAATTGGCGGATTCGGAAGCACAGATAAACGAAACCTATGAATTATTTAGTAAAAGAAAAAAATATAAATAAAAAGAAAGCTGCAATATCTAAAAAAAATAAAGCACCCAAGCCGAAACGCTATTATGATATTTACTTATTAATCTATATAGTGTTGACGGTTTGTTTCGGACTCGTTATGCTGTTCAGTGCAAGTGCATATCAGTCCGAAACCAGAATGGGAAGCTCCGTAGCATTTCTCTTAAAACAGATGTCGTATGCGGCTTTAGGGATATTTTTTATGATAGGCATATCATTTATCGAACCTAAGTTTTTCAAAAAATTTTCGGGTCTTTTATGGATTATTTCTATTATAGCAATGCTTCTTGTAAATACAGGACTCGGCTATGAGAGCCATAATGCCAGAAGATGGATTAAAATAGGGAAGATTACGCTACAGCCCTCAGAAATTGCAAAATTGGCCGTGATCTTGTTTTTGCCTTGGTTTATTACCGAAATAAAAGTAGACATTCAGACTTTTAGAGGAACAATTATTGCTTTTACATTCGGACTGATACCTGCCGTTTTGGCTTGGAAGGTTACGGACAATATGAGTACAGGCATCATAATTGCCGCTATTTCTTGGTTTATTATAGGCTTTTCAAAACCCAAGGCTTTAAAATTTTTAATATTTACGTTTTTGGCTATTGCCGTCATTTATGTGATAGGATATCTTTGGGCGGAGCATTTGATAAAGATAACGGTAAATGAAGCAATGATTAAATCCTTCAGGAATAGAAGACTTTTGGCTTGGAGAGATCCTTACAGGTTTATTCAGGGAGTGGGCTGGCAGGTAATTCAGGGGCTTTACGCGATAGGCTCAGGCGGTTTTTGGGGCAAGGGGCTTGGTCGCAGCATACAGAAATTATATAATGTGCCGGAGGCTCAAAACGACTTTATTTTACCTATCATTTATGAAGAAACGGGTTTTTTCGGAGTAATTTTGATGATATGCCTATTTATATCTATGATTTTCAGGCTGATTCACATCGCCGTTAATGTCAGGGACGAGTATGCTGTTTTGGTGATAGTCGGCATTATTCTGCATATTTCCATACAGGTATTTTTTAATATATGTGTGGTTCTTAATTTGATTCCGACCACCGGTGTATCCCTGCCTTTTATAAGCTCCGGAGGAACGGCACTTATTTTGACACTTGTGGAGATGGGAGTCGCCTTAAGTATTTCCCGAAGCATTATACTGAATGATTAGGAAAGCCGAAGCTTCAAAAGGCTTTACAGGCTTGAATATCGGTAAAATTTGTTGTATACTATGATATGTACAATAAATTTAGGAAAAGGACTTGACACAAGAT
>CAUUGW010000165.1:0-3345 GCA_963544785.1 uncultured Lachnospiraceae bacterium
CTGTTATAGCTGTTGAAGCTGATAATTTAAGAGAACGAAAAAAAATGAAAAGTGCCCTCACTTCTTTGATGGCAAGAGGTTATTGCCATAACCTGTCTATAGAAGATATGCACAATCTTATTGACGAGATTGCTACAGATTTTAACAGTAAATAATTTTTCATTATATATGGAGGTCTAATGTACGATAATTTTACAGATTCCGCTAAAAATATTATTGTAGCCGGGAAAAAAGAGGCGAAGCGTTTAAAACATTCATATTTCGGCTCGGAGCATATATTACTCGGTATTTTGAACGTTGAGGATTGCCTTGCAGGAAAAATACTTAAAACAAACGGAGTTCAAGCATCAAAGGTCTTGGAACTTATTGACGATTTAATAAATCCTGATGAACAGGTTCTGGTTGTGCAAAAGACGGTGAAGGTTACACCAAGGGCTGAAAAGATATTGAAAAATGCTGAAAAGGAAGCGGAGCATTTCAAAAATAGCAAGGCAGGCAGTGAGCATATATTAATTGCATTGTTAAAAGAATCGGATTGTGTCGGAACGAGACTTTTGACAACGCTTTCAACAAATTTGAGAAAGATTTTGTCTGAGCTTTTATCAGCGATGGGATTATCATCAGAGATGATTCATACTGAATTTGAGCGATTAAATGAATTTAATAAAGACGAACAAAATTCATCAGCTACGCCAACCCTTGATGCACACAGCACAGATCTTACTGCAAAAGCTGAAATGGGAGAGCTGGATCCTACTATCGGAAGGGAAATCGAGATATTCAGAATACTTACAATCCTAAGTCGAAGGACTAAGAACAACGCCTGTCTGGTAGGCTTTCCGGGCGTCGGTAAAACCGCAGTAGTAGAAGGAATAGCAAATGCTATAGTTAATGGAGAAATTCCTATTTCAATGCAAAGGAAAAGACTGTTAAGTCTTGATATTTCAGGAATAGTAGCAGGCTCCAAGTATAGAGGAGAGTTTGAGGAACGTATGAAAAATATCATACGTGAAGCAAGCGGCAACGATAATGTAATAATATTTATAGACGAGTTGCATAGACTCATCGGTGCGGGAAGCTCCGAAGGGTCAATCGATGCCGCAAGTATGTTAAAACCGGCAATGGCAAGAGGAGAACTTCAGGTAATCGGAGCGACAACCTTAGAAGAATATAGAAAGTATATAGAAAAGGATTCTGCACTTGAAAGGAGATTCCAACCGGTACACATAGAAGAGCCTACTCCGGAGGAAACCGCAAAAATTTTATACGGTATAAAATCCAAATATGAGGATTTTCATAAAGCCAAGATTGAAGATGATGCTATCTCTACAGCTATAGAGCTGTCAGTAAGATATATAAATGACAGATATCTTCCGGATAAGGCAATAGACCTTATTGACGAGGCATTAGCCAAGCTTAAATTAAATGTAGTAGCATTCCCTGATGAAATAAATGAATTGGAACAATTAATTATAGGCAAAAAAGATGAGATTGATGATTTGTTAATTGACGGTCAGTTGGATAAAATTGCTAATATACAACATGAAATTGAAATTCTTGAAAAGGACTTAGAAAAGAAAAAAACCGCTTTCTTAAAGAAGAAAGAAAAAAATCTTAAGATCGGCAAAGAAGACATTGCAAAAGTGGTATCAAGTTGGACTAAACTGCCTCTTGAAGATTTGCAGAAAACCGATATAACAAGGCTGAAAAATTTATCAAAGGAACTGCATAAAAGAGTAATATCTCAAAATGAAGCGGTGGATGCTATTGCAAGGGCTGTAAAACGTGGCAGAACAGGATTTAAAGATCCTAAAAGACCTATCGGGTCTTTTCTGTTCTTAGGACCTACCGGTGTAGGAAAAACAGAACTGTCCAAGGCTCTGTCAGAGGCAGTATTCGGCTCGGAACATTCTTTGATTAGAATTGATATGTCGGAATACATGGAAAAACACAGCGTTGCAAAGCTTATCGGAGCTCCTCCGGGATACATAGGGCATGATGATGCCGGTCAGTTATCTGAAAAAATTAAAAGAAATCCTTATTCGGTTTTATTACTTGATGAGATTGAAAAGGCTCATCCTGATATTTTTAATATTCTTCTCCAAGTTTTGGATGACGGACATATTACGGATTCTCACGGAAGAAAAATAAGCTTTAAAAATACTATAATAATTATGACTTCAAATGTTGGAGCAAAAAATATTGTAGCTCCTAAAAACCTCGGATTTATAAGCAGTGATGATGATAATATAAAATATGCAAATATGAAAAACCGGGTAATGGACGAGGTAAAAAAATTATTTAAACCGGAAATGTTGAATAGAATAGACGAGGTAATAGTTTTTCACGAACTTTCAAAAAATGATCTTGAAAAGATAGGTGATTTGCTATTAAATCAGCTTGCTGAAAGAGTTAAAAAACAATTAGGAATTACACTTGATTTTAGTAATGAATTAAAAACATTTATCCTTAAAAATGGCTATGATAAAGCATTTGGAGCAAGACAATTAAAAAGAGTAATTCAATCGGAAATTGAAAACAGGTTGGCGGACGCTTTACTTGATGGAGAAATATCCAAGAATTCCGATGTTAATATTGATATAAATAATAATATTATTATTTTCAAAAATAAAACAACAAAGGCAAGTAGTTCAAAAAGGAGAGCAAAGAAAAATGCAGACAGTAAATGAATTAATTAAATCGGATGACGACAACACTTTAAGTTTTGGAGATTTTACTTTAAAAACCAAATCTAAAAAAGAAAATTTTAAATTTAAGGGTGATTTGTACAATGTAAAGACGTACAATGAAATTACAAGACTTGAAAAAAATGACGGATTCTTATATGAATCGGTGCCCGGCACGTCCGTATTCAACTTAAAGTTAAATAAAAATGAAGTGTCTTTTAAAGTTGTGGGTAATGTGGATTCTCAAATTACTATAGGTCTTGAGGAAAATACCGATTATTGTGTAAAAATAGGTAAAGAGGATGTGGGCTGTATGAAAACCGGAATAGGAGGAAAGCTTAATTTAAGCATAGAACTCAACCCTGATGAAGCTGTAGATGTTGAGATTTCAAAGAATAATTAAGTATGCCCTCTAAAAAATTATTTTTTTGTCAGAATTGTGGTTATGAATCAGTTAAGTGGCTGGGACAATGCCCGGGCTGCAAAGAATGGAACAGCTTTGTAGAAGAGCCGACAACGAAAAAAAAATCAGCTGTCGGCTCTTCTTTATACACAGAAGCAAAACCGAGTATTCTAAAAAATATAAGTGCCGGATTTAACAAAAGGATTTCTACAGGAATAAATGAATTTGACAGAGTATTAGGCGGAGGCATCGTTT
>CAUUGW010000166.1:0-3342 GCA_963544785.1 uncultured Lachnospiraceae bacterium
AAACCTGACACGGTCGAAAATAGTTTCATCTGGGGTAAAATTAACCCAGGTACCTGTTTTTCTGCTTGATCCTATTACCGGCAAAAGCCCGTCATTGTCAAGCTCCGTGGTCGGATTTCCCCTTTCATATGTATCCTGGTAGATGTTGCCGTCTCTTGATACCTTTACCGTAAGACGTGCAGAGAGCGCATTAACAACGGAGGAACCTACGCCGTGTAGTCCTCCGCTTGTTTTATAAGCATTATTATCAAATTTGCCGCCTGCATGAAGAACCGTATATACCACTCGTTCAGCACTTATTCCCTGTGTAGGATGTCTTCCTACCGGAATGCCTCTTCCGTTATCTTCGATAGTCGCCGATCCGTCAGCTTCAAGCGTAACCTTTATTTCCGTGCAAAAGCCTGCAAGATGTTCATCAACCGCATTATCAACTATTTCATAGATTAAATGGTTCAAGCCTCTGGTAGAAACGGAACCTATATACATCCCGGGTCTCATTCTGACCGCTTCAAGTCCTTCCAAAACGGTGATCGAGGACTCGTCATAACCGGAATTCTGCTTTGTAGGCATATCTTAAATAACTCTCTTTCTGTCTATTTTCTGGACTTTGCGTCCTTCCAAGCCTCTTTCTCCCGTATTCTCTGCTGCTTTTCTTCCCATTTTCTCTTTTTCTGCGCTTCTTTTTCTATACGAGCCTTTTCCCTGGCTTTTTCCTTTTCTCCAAGCTCGACGGTATAGCCGCCGACAGCCTGTTGCGAGTCACTTCCTGTTTTTAACTTCTTCGTAATTGTAACCGCGATCGCTCCGGGACCTATATGACATGATACGGACAGAGAGAGCGGCGACATATGTACCACAAATCCGGGAAATTCGGCTTCAAGCTCCTTTTTCCACTCCGCTGCAGCCTCCTTATCATAAGTATATGCTGCCGCTATAATGACATTATCCGGAGTAAGCGGACCGAATCTCTTAAAGGCATCGTCTCGTATGGCGTTCATCATTATCCGTTTTCCGTGAGCGGAGGTTCGTGCCTTTGCAAACGCATCCAGCTTATCTCCCTGAATTTGAAGAACGGGCTTTATTCTGAGTATGGTGCCTATTGCGGCTGCCGCGGCGGTTATCCTTCCGCCTTTTTTCAGGTAATACAGAGTATCAAGCATTATATAGATACTGGAATTTTCAGCGTCCTCTTCCAATATTTCTCTTATCTGCCTTGCGCTTTTTCCCTCATTACATAGTCTTATTGCGTCCAATGCAGCCTGCCTTTGTGTAACGGAAATGCGTTTATTATCCACAACCTCAACTTTTTTCGAGAAATCCGAGTCCTCAACAAACATCTTTGCGGAATGACATGACGAAGACAGACCCGAGCTCATTGGGATATATACGATTTCATCATATTCTTTAAGCAGTTCCGAAAATTTTTCTTCGATAAAACCAAGAGACGGCATACTGGTTGAAACATCCGCTCCGTCTGCAAGCTTTTCATAAAACTGTTCCTGTGTTAATGATATATCCTCAAGATATTCCACTCCGTTAATAGTAAACGGCATAGGTATAACGGTTATACCTTTTTAGTTATACCGGAATTTGAATCCGTGACAATGGCAATTTTTGCCATGGCGACACCTCCTGTTCGTAGGTATTTCCTTACTTTAAATATTGTGGAATTTGATTCTACTATAACAGTTATCTCCCATCAAGAGTGTTATTTATTACCATTTCTTCAAACTGTCTTGAATACAGCTCATAATAATAGCCCTTGTTTTTCATTAGCTCTTTGTGGGTTCCCCGCTCAGTTATTTTACCGTCCTGTACCACCAATATAACGTCCGCACCTACTATGGTTGATAATCTGTGAGCGATTACAAAGCTGGTACGCCCGTCCGTAAGCACTTTTATGGCATCCTGTATCTTTTTCTCTTGCAAAAGAAAGCAACTGCTTCCCGCCCGTTGACAACTGGTTTCCGCCCTCTCCCACATCGGAATCCAAGCCCTTTTCCATTGAAGCGACTATCCTGTCTGCAGATACCAGTCTTAAAGCTGCCATAATCTCTTCATCCGTTGCGGCGGGATTTCCGTATTTCAAATTATCTCTTACAGTACCCGAAAAAAGGTGAGGAGTTTGAAGCACATATCCTATATTGGAGTGCAGCCAAAGAAGGCTCCTTTCTCTCGCATCCCTGCCGTCTATGAGCAGCTTTCCGGAGGTAGGCTCAAAAAAACGGCAGACGAGATTTACAAGCGTAGAGTGTCCTGCACCCGTTTCCCCAACAATCGCCACATTCGTGCCTTGCATAACCTTGAGGTTAAAATGCTCCAAAATATAGTCGTCGCCGTCCGGATACTTAAAGCTTACATCCTTAAATTCAATGTCTCCGTGAAGCTCCTCCCAGTTTTCCTTTTTAGGATTGAAGCTGTTTCCGTATTTTTCAATTACTTCCTCAGTGTCCGCAACATCGGATTCGGTATTTATCAGATTTGTCACTCGCTCTATATTAACCTGTATCTGGATAAGGCTTGTGATCGTTTCAATAATAACCTGTATAGGTTCCATCATATCGACTGCATAAATAAAAAACATGGACAAGGTGCCTATTTCCATAACCTGACTGATAGTAAGTATTCCCCCTTCCCAAAGCACAATGCCCAGCGCCGCACTGCTCATCATGAGTACGGCGAACATGAATATAGAAGAATATTTTTCAGCAGAAACCGATGTAAGTCTCATAAAGGCTGTCTCTTTGACAAATTCATCCTCCACCTTGTCTTCAACAGCCAGTATCTTTATAGACTTTGCGCCGGTTATTCCTTCATTAAATTTCGATGTGATCCTGGAATTGATTTCACGAATTTTTCTATGAAGCACAACAACCCGTTTTTGAAATATCATGATTATTATTGTAGTTACGGGCACAAGTAAGGTAAGATAAAATGCCAGCTTGGGCTCCACGATAAACATCATTAAAATCATGAATATCAGATATGAACCGCTCCAAATCATATCCATAAGTTTTCCGGCAACCAAAGCTGCAATTTTGGATGTGTCGCTCATTACTCTGGAATGAATATATCCCACATTATGGTTATTAAAATAAGAAAAGGATAAGGTTTGAAGATGTGAAAAAGCCTTGTTTTTTAGATCCTTTCCCACTCCTATCTCAACCTTGCAGGCAAAGAACATGGTTATATAGTCATTTGCCACTATAAGCAAAATGAGCAAAAAATATGACGCTATAAAAACGGGCATACCTGAAAACGACTTCCCGTAAATATAGTTGTTTATTGCATACCTGTTAAAAAGAGGAAACGCCGCCTCCATTAGAGAGCTCAAAAAACCCA